>NZ_KV816295.1:0-39969 GCF_001814395.1 Corynebacterium sp. HMSC059E07 | reverse complement strand
GAATGCACGCAGGCGTGAATTTAATCCTTGCGGGTCGGCAATGATTCGCGTAGTCTTGTAAGCGAAGTGTTTTTTATTTAGCTCCGCTGTTCCAGCAGCGGAGTTTTTCTTTTGCTGCATGGCTACGCACCACCCTCAACAGCGCGAGCGCGGGCGAAGTCATCGAGGTCGCTAACCGCGTAGACGACAGAGCGGCCAAGGCGTGAATAACGGGGGCCTTTACCCTTGTAGCGCCAAAATTCGAGCGAGCGCGGGGACAGACCGAGATAAGCAGCGGCCTCAGGGGTCTTGAGAAAAGCCGGGGACATAAAAATTTCCTGCGGATAGTCAAACTATCCGGCAGGAGTTAAAGTCTTCCCGGTTTTATGTCTGGCGGCCTACTGTTGCCGATGTTTTACCAGGTAGCGAACCCGAACCAGCGATTCCTGTCACCCTCATACGCGTGTTTCCTTGCCTAAGGGGCGGTGAGCGACACCACCGGCTTGACTTCGCCGGTACGCATACGATTGAAGTTATTTCACGGCTTACAAAGTCTCTAGCAAAGCGAGAACTTTCGCGCAGTAACTACTGTAGCGGACTGTCAAATGCAGCGCAACTAGACTCGAACCCGCGTTATAGAGTACGTTAAAGATATGAGCACTGCAGCGAAGACGTATATCGAACCGGGGAAAACCTCAATCGACCGAAACACACCGAGGAAGACACCGACCGGCTGGCAACTCGACTGGTCAGTACGACTGCACAACGGGCGGCTTGTACCCAAGCGGTCGAAGGGCAAGACCAAGGGCGAGGTGCGAGCGAGGGCACGACGCAAGGCCGAGGAACTGCTTGCAACGACTTCCACGACCTGGACGCCACGCACGCCAATGACGACGTACATTAACGAGGTCACGCGACCGAAGATTGAAGAATCATCCGACCTCAAGGATCTGTCGAAGCGACGGTATCTCGCATCGCTGAATCTGGTCGCGGCAGAACTCAAGGGGTACAGCGTTTTCGACGCGATGCAGTTCCAAGTGCTTGAAGAGACGCTACAGGCTGTAGCGAAGACACATCCAGGCAGTGTGTCGAGCGCAAGAACTGTACTTTCGAGGTACATCGCCGACGCACTTGTCCGCGCTGGGGTCATCCCAGGAAACCCCATACGGGACGTAAAGCTAGACATTCGAACACAAGGGAAAGACGAGGCGAACGGCCGTAGAACACTTACTTACGGTGAATACGAGCTAGTAATAAAGCACTTATTAACGCGCGACGTAACCGGGCCACTGGTGGAGCCTAAGAAGGGCGGGGCGCGACAATCAACGATTAACGCACATGCACGTATCACGCGGTTAACACTGCTGCAAGCAGTTACAGGCCTGCGCATCTCAGAGGCCAATAGGCTTAAGTGGGGGCACGTGGAAGACGACGGCGAGAACATCATCATCAACGCGACGCGCAACATCGTTAAGGGACGTAAGGGCAAAGAAAAAGGCCGCTATATCCCTATCCTGAGGACCGACGTATCGGACTACTTAAGACAGCACCGCGAGGACGGCGAGCGGTACGTAGTCGGCTCACCAACGACGACGGCGAGACCCTGGGACGCGACCAACGCCGACGACAAGGTACCGGAGCTGTACAAGCAGATTGCCGAGGAGACGGGCGTAGAGATTCTGCGCGACCTTCGCAGTCATTCCTGGCGAGCAACCTTGCACGGGGTGTATGCGGACGTGATGGATGCGAGGACACGGGCGGATATTTTCGGTCACACGGAGCAGGTCGCCGACAAGTACTACAACGATAGGGCGAACGTCGAGGCGCTCATTCGCGCGACCAGACAAGCACGGTCGTAGCGCTCAGTAGCAGTACGTAGAAGTACGTTAAAAAGTACGTTATACGGGTCAGTAACAGTACGTACCCGACAGTAGATGACAGTAGATAAAATCGCGTTGAACTCCTACTACTGCCACATACGTACAGGTACTGAAGTTTCACGTCAAGACCCTGCGTGTCGCGGGTTCGAGCCCGTCAGCCACCCTGAATAGACCCCGCTTTCCGCTTGAGTAGGATGCGGGGTCAACTTTTTGCATTGAGCCACCGCACCCGCGCACCACCAAGCCCCACAACCAGCCGGACTTGAGTATGTTAGCCTTACCTAAACTTAGAGTATGTAGGCTTCTGCCCTCACAGAAGATCTAAGCTCTTGAAGAGATAGCAAGGATAGTGATGACAATGGCTGACCAGGTTAAAGAGGCAGCGCCGAAGCGCAAACCCCGCAAGGCACATGAAGCGACCGTGACTGGCCGCCGCCAAGTATCTCCAGACCTGGTTCGGTTACACATGAGCTCCCCAGCATTCATAGGCAAGGAGCTGGAGTTTACAGATCACTACATCAAGTTGTTGTTCGTGCCAGAAGGTGCCGACTACTCCTGGCCGTTTAATATCGAGCAGATTCGCGCAGAGCAACCGCGCGACAAGCAGCCAATTCTCCGCACCTACACCCTGATCAACGTGAACTCAGAAACCGGGGATTTCGACATCGACTTTGTGTCCCACGGTGATTCCGGCCTGGCTGGCCCTTGGGCACGCAGAGCCGAGGTTGGAGAGAAGCTCGGTTTCCTCGGCCCTGGTGGCGCGTGGGGACCAACCAAAGACTATGAGCACTTTGTGTTCGCCGGCGACGAGTCTGCAGCACCGGCCATCAGCGCTGGCTTGAAGCGGCTTCCCGACGGCGCGACTGCGACTGCATATATCGAGATCGAAGCCGAAGACCGCACGTTTGAACTGCCCACCCGCGATGGCGTGGAAATCACCTGGGTAGTCCGCAATGGCGCTACCCACGGTACTGAGCTATCCCGTGTGGTCCGCGCGGCTGGTATCCCCCAGGAGAAGAAAACCGGATGGTTCATCCACGGAGTCGCCGAAATGATCAAAGAGCTTCGTCGCTTCCTTTTCGTTGAATCCGGGATTCCCAAGGAAGACGTTTCTATCTCTGGCTACTGGCGTATCGGAATGACTGAGGACCAGTGGCAGGCCTCCAAGCGTAATTTCAACGCAGAGATTGAGGCCGAGGAAGAACGAGCTAAGGCCTAACGTTTGTTTTCGCGTTAGACTGCGGCAATGATCGATTTCACCGACACCGCCGACGTCGTTGCTCCCCAGCTTCTGGGCACGGTGCTCACGCACAACGGCGTTTCGGTGCGCATCACGGAGGTCGAGGCTTACCTCGGCGCAGACGATGAGGCCTCTCACACCTTCAACGGCCGCACCCCGCGCAACGCCGCCATGTTCGGCCCGCCCGGCCGCCTCTACGTCTACATGTCCTACGGCATCCACCGGAACGGCAACATCGTCTGCGCGCCCGAAGGAACCGGTCAGGGTTGCTTGCTCCGCGGCGGGGAAGTCATCGACGGAGTAGACCTTGCCTACCAACGCCGGGGCGACACGGAATTTCATAACCTCGCCCGCGGACCGGGAAATTTAGGCAGGGCCCTTGGCTTCAGTATCGCGGACAACGGCACGCCCATTCGCCTTAAACAACGCGATAAGGAACCTGAGTGGGTCCGCGGGCCGCGCATCGGCATCTCAAAGAACCAGGACGCCGCCCTGCGGTTTTGGATTCCCTTTGACAAGACAGTGTCTCGACGCCGCGGTCTGCCGCGCTAGTGCTGCCCGGCCGCTACTGATTAGCGGTAGCGTTGCCTGCAGACCAAGAAGCCCAGTCCATGTTCCAATCACCCAGACCATCGAGCGGGCTCAGCACGCCGCCGCCGGTGTTGGAGACCCTCACAATATCGCCGCGCTTGACCGTATTCTGGAACCACTGAGCGGCCTCGGGGGTTACATTGATACAGCCATGGGACTGGTTATAGCTGCCCAGCGCGCCAACTGCCCACGGAGCTGAGTGGACATAGATACCCGAGTACGACATCTGGGTTGCCCACTGAACATCAGTCCTGTAGCCGCCGGCATCGAGAGCCAGGCCGAAGGTAGTGGAGTCCATAACGAGGGACGGGTACTTGTCACCGATGACATAGGTGCCGTTCGGGGTATCCCACTGACCATCCCTGCCCATCGAAACAGGCAAACGGCGCAGCACTTCACCGTTTTTGAACACCGACATCATCTTCGTGTTGTTGTCGATCAGCGCGATGACGCGGTCACCAATGGTGAAGTTTGTGGAAGCATCCTCACCGCCGTAGATGCCGCCGCCGAGGTTGCGGCCGTACAGGTCGACATCGACGGTCACTTTCGTGCCGGGTTCCCAGTAGTTTTCCGGGCGCCACCGCACTTCCTGGTTGTTGACCCAGTAGAAAGCACCTTCAACGGCAGGCTCGGTCTTGACTGTGATTGCCTCTTCGGCCGCCTTGCGGTCGGTGACGTAGTTTCCGAAACGCACGCCGATAACCTGGCCAACCCCCACCTCAGAATCCGGTATCGGACTCAAGGCCACTTCGGACACGCCTGCTGCCTGCGGGGTGGTGAAGGTGATGGTTTTATGGGTGCCGTCCTTGTCCGTAGCGTCAATGGTGTAGGTGCGGTTATACCCCAGCACTTCTGCACTCTTCCACGTCTTCGAATCAGATGACAGCTCATCGTCCACTTCGATGCCGGCTTCGTTGGTCATTGTCACCGACTTAAGCCCGGCCGGGGACGTAACCTCAACCGGCTTGGAGGGATCGACGTCGCTCGCACCATCCTTGACGGAAAACTTCAGCTGCTTCGCCTTGGCGGCTGCCGACGCCGATGCTTCCGCCGAAGCGCTCGCTTTGACGTCAGCCTCCGATTGGTCAGTGGCCGGACCGGAATCCGCGGCACCACCAATGGTGCAGGCGGTTAAGAGTGAAGCGGTCGCAACGATACTCGAGAGAAGCATTGCGGGACGTGCGGAAGGGAATAGAGAATGCACACAAACCCCTAGCTCATAGAAAGACGCAGACAATAATAAGAGTGCACATAGCCTAACCGCACACGCACCCTACGAACCAGTTAGCGCCACCGCTCTTAACCGTTTCGTTACCCACCCGTCAGACTTCCACACCCGCGACTCTTTGAGAGAAGCATTTAGCCATGGCATTGATCGCAGAAAACACCCATTTACCTGGCGATTTTACCTTTTTACGAAGAGGGTGTTAAAGTTACATCTCGTTGCACGGCAGGCACTGAGGAAATCAGAGCCGGTCAGAAACACCAAGCGCCATTAGCTCAATTGGCAGAGCAACTGACTCTTAATCAGTGGGTTCGGGGTTCAAGTCCCTGATGGCGCACAGTTCAAGCCCCTCACCCCCGTGGTGAGGGGCTTTTCCGATCCTAGCCCAAGACCTCGAGCTGCTGCGTCTTGGGCCGCCACCACGCGGCCTGCGCCGCCGTGAATTCCTTGTGCTCAAAGGTCGAGATTTCATCGAGCGCCCGCATGTACTCCGGCACCATCGCTCGCGGCAGCCGCAGACCCATCGTCAGGTGCGGGGTCCACCGCGGGCCCCTCCCCTCCGGGTTCGAGGCACTGAGGCGGCGCGCGGCGGATTCCAGCTCATCCGTGGTTTCTAAAAGCCACGCCACGGTCTGTTTACTCTTCGTCCCAAAGACCACCGTGCCCACGCGGCGAAAGGCCGCGGGCAGAAGCGGCGGGAGCAGGTTGCGGGCCTCGTCGACGACTGCGGTCTCGAGCGCCGGCGCGAACGTCACCGTAATGTGCGGGCGCTGGTGCTGCACCGGAAAGCCACGCTGAGCCAGGGCAGCATAGACGTCCCGGATGGTGTTTTCATCCTCCGGGGTGAGGTACAACAGGAGGTTTTCGGGCGAATTTCGGCTCACACGGCCCGAGTCTAACTAACCTCCCGCAGCGCCACGACGGGTTGCCCGCAGTGGTCCAGCACATCCGTCTCTACGCCGTAGACCTCGCGCAAGAGCTCCTCCGTGAGCACCTCCCCCGGCGCGCCATGGGCGCAGGCCTTGCCGCCATGGAGCACGACGAGCTGGTCGCACATCCGGGCGGCCAGGTTGATGTCATGAATCGCCACCAACGCGAGGCTTCCTTCCTCCCGAGCTTTTGCCCGCACGCGGCCCAAGACGAAGAGCTGCCGGTTGAGGTCGAGGGCGGAGGTGGGTTCGTCGAGAAGCATGAGCCCAGGGGTCCCCACCAGCATCTGCGCCACGGCGACGAGCTGGCGTTGGCCGCCGGAGAGCTCGTTGAGGTAGCGCTGCGCAATGTCGTCGAGCCCCATGGAGTGCAGGACCGCGGCGGTGCGGGTGATTGGGTCCTCGCACGCTTCGCGCCGCGCCGCAATCAGCACCGCCTCAAACGCGCGCAGCGCCGCGGTGTGTGGCAGGCCCTGCGGCACATAGCCGATGAGCTGGCGGCGCCGCTGTCCGCGCGGGCTCTGGCCGTCGACGCGAAAGTCCACCGTGCCGCCCCGCGCGCGGTGCACGCCGGCGAGCGTCTTGATGGTGGTGGTCTTGCCGGATGCGTTCGGCCCCAGCAGCCCCACGA
The DNA here is from genome assembly GCF_001814395.1 of Corynebacterium sp. HMSC059E07. Taxonomy (NCBI): domain Bacteria; kingdom Bacillati; phylum Actinomycetota; class Actinomycetes; order Mycobacteriales; family Corynebacteriaceae; genus Corynebacterium; species Corynebacterium sp. HMSC059E07. The sequence goes on along the minus strand of NZ_KV816295.1, from coordinate 33,494 downwards.
CCTGCCCGCCGCGCAGGGTGGGAAGGCTCAGCCCGTCCACCACCGTGCGCGAGCCATAGCCGGCAGATAGATCGGTGATGGTGAGTTCTACGTCCACAATGCCCTCCTCCGAGTCATGACGATGGCGATGAAGAATGGCACGCCCAGAAGCGAGGTGACGATGCCGATGGGGATGGCCAGCCCGGGCTTAATCAGGAGGCTGAGCGCGTGGGCGGCGCACATCACCGCCGCGCCTGCGGCCATGGAGGCCGGCACGAAGTAACGCTGGTCCTCACCCACCAACATGCGCGCGATGTGCGGGCCCACCAGGCCGATAAAACCGATGATGCCGGCGAAAGCCACGGTGGTGGCCGCGACGAGCGAGACCACGACGAGAACAATCACGCGTAGGCGGGAGGTGTTGATACCGAGGGCGGTGGCGCGGGCGTCACCAAGCCGCAGCGCCGTCAGCCGCCACGACAGCGCTCCCAGGATGGGCAAGGCCACCGCAAGCACGCCGGCCAGCACGGCGTTGGCCTGCCAGCTGGCGCGGGTAAGCGAACCCATGGACCAAAAGACGATCTGCTGGAGAGCCTCGCTGGAAGAGCGGTATTGAATGAGCGCCAGCATGGCTTGGAAGAAGAAGACGAGGCCGATGCCGAGAAGCACCATCGTTTCGGACTTCGCACCGCGGATGACGGCGGCGACGACGATGATGGCCGTGGCCAGCGCCGCCGACAGCCACGCGATGAGCGCGAGGTTGAACTGCGGCTGGGCCAGAAGCTGCCAACGCAACACGATGGCGCTGGCCCCGCCGAAGGCAGCCGCCGCGGAGATTCCGAGGGTAAAGGGCTCCGCCAGCGGATTATCCAGGATGGTCTGCATCTGCGCGCCAGCCAGTGACAGGCTGGCCCCAATAAGCAGCGCCATGACGGCCATAGGCAGGCGCAGGCTCCACAGGACTGTACGCGTTTGCTTGTCGACGCCTCCCGGATCCACCATCCCCCGCAGCACCTGCCCCGGGGTGAGGTCGATGGCGCCAACGATCACGCTAACAACGAATGCGGCGAGCGCTACGCCGATAAGCCCGGCGACGATGGCGATGCGGCGGCGTGTCACGCGGGAGTGCTCGCGTGCCAGGGCCTCCACGGGAAGCACCGCGGTTTCTGCGCGCGTGGTCCGTTCAGGGCTTGCCGAGCGCGCGGTTGAGGTGAGAATGCTCATGACTAGTTGGTGCTGAAGAAGGTTCCGTCGCCGGGGACGGGCGAGTATTTCTCTTGGGCTTCGGCCCATTCTTGCTGGACGTTGACGTCTGCGTAGTCCTCTGGGTGGAGCCACGCGGCGATCTGAAGGAGCGCCAGGTAGTTGAAGGGCGAGTTGTAGAACTGGTGCCACAGGCCGTGGAGGTTGTGCTCCTTGACGGCGGAGAGGTCCTCAAAACCAGGTTGGACGCCGGCCAGCGAAGCGGCGCTGTCGTGGGCATCCTTTTCGCTGATGCCATAGCCGGCGGCAGCGAAACCGGTGTGGCCCTTTGCGTTATCCACTTTGGCGGACCAGTCGCCGCCGGTGGCAATGATCATGTCGGGATCGGCGTCGATGACCTTCTCCGGGGTCAGCGCGCCGGACTCACCCTCGATGATGCCGTCTGCCACGTTCTTTCCACCGGCGACGTTGACCAGCTCAGAAATGTTGGAGTCATTCCACGAGCCGCAACAGTCGGAGACACCCGCTGCGCGCCACACGAAGGTGGAGGGCTTGTCCTGTGCTTTCGTGGCACGCTCGGTCACCAGGTCCACGTTCTTTTGCCAGTCCGCGATGAACTCCTCCGCGCGCTCCTCGTGGCCGAAGATATCGGCGAAGATTTCCATGGTGGGAATGGTGTTCTCCAAGGGCTTGGCGCGGAAGTCCGTGACGGCATAGGTCAGGCCGGCCTGATCCAGCTTGTCGGTGAGCCCAGCGGTCTGGGAGGCCTCGTACTGATCCTTGGAGAGCACGATGAGGTCCGGGTCGAGGCTGATGAGCTCCTCCACAGTGACATCGCCCTTGGTGAAGCCGCCGATTTCCGGCAGCTCGTTGACCTTGGGCGCGGTCTTTTCCAGCTCGCGGTAGTAGTCGGGCACATTCTGCTTCAGGTCCGATCCGATGGCCACGACCTTGTCCAGCGGGTCTTCCTTGTTGAGGATGCCGGTGGCAAAGACGCTGCGGCCTTCTCCCAGGATGACGCGTTCCGGCGCGTGGTCCAGCTCCACCTGGCGGCCGGCAAGGTCTGTGAAACTCACAGCGGCAGTCCCCTGCGCTCCCGTGGCCTGCTCGCTGCCGGCATCGGCATTGTCGGAGGCACAGCCCGCCAGCGCGCTGGCCAGCGCCGCCACCATGGCGCACGCCCCTACTACTCGCCCGGCGCGCGGACGGGATGCCTGGCCTGCAGGCGTCGATACGTGAAGCACGATTTCTCCTTCAAACTTTGGTCTTATGGTCTGTTCGGAGGTTCATACTACACAGACAGGTAAGGCTACCCAAAGCCTGCATAGAGTAGGCAATGCTTCCAGTAACGCATGCGGAGCGCAAAAATGCCCCACCCCGGGGTATTTCCCAAGGCAGGGCCTCTAGGTATGCAGTCGCGCCCAACGGCGCTAACCGGCTCTAGCGACGCTCAGCGAGCAGGCGCTGCAGTTCCTTGATATCGGACTTGCGGCGCTTGGAGCGGAAAACGGAGAAAGCGATAAGGCCTACGACGGCTGCACCAACGCCGGCGAGCGCCATCTGCACATTGCGCTCCTGCAGCTTCTGGGTTGCCGCGCCCTTAGCGTCCTCGACGAAGTTCTGCGGCTTGCTGCGATCAGCCAGCTCATCCAAGGTGCTAGCCAGCTGACGGCGGGTGCGCTCGATGTCGCGCTGGATATCATCAATGTTGCGTGCCACGTGAATCTCCTGAATTTGGCTTCGTTCGGTGTTGCTGCGGTTAGTGTCTTTCTAACCGTTGTGGTTCTAACGTCGACATTCTACATTGACCGCCAGCTCCCCTGCAGAGTTGGCCAACGTTTGTTTCACCCTCGGTGGCGTAGATACGCCAGATAGCCTCCCCGTAGGGCACGGTAAGGTAGACAGCATGACTGAAGCACAACGACTGTCCGTAGGAGACAAGGCTCCCGCTTTTTCCTTGAGCGATGATGCCGGCAACACCGTAAGTCTGAGTGACTATGCTGGCCAGCGCGTCGTGGTTTACTTCTACCCGCGCGCCAACACCCCTGGCTGCACGAAGGAAGCCTGCGACTTCCGCGACAGCCTGGAGCAGCTCAATGACATGAACATCGCCGTGGTGGGAATCTCCCCTGACAAGCCCGAGGCACTGGCAAAGTTCCGCGAGGACCACGAGCTGAACTTCCCGTTGCTGTCTGACCCCGACAAGGAAGTCATGACAGCTTATGCCGCTTTCGGCGAGAAGAAGAACTACGGCAAAATCGTCCAAGGCGTTATCCGCTCTACCTTCCTTGTAGAAGAGGACGGCACGATCGGCCAAGCCATGTACAACGTCAAGGCCACCGGCCACGTCGCCCGCGTGCTTAAGGGGCTCAACTAAACCGTGGAATCCAGCTCGAAGTCACCGGAGATTCTGGTCCCGAGGCGTCGCCCAGCGCAGGCGCGCAGCCGGGCCAAGTATGACCGGATCTTGTCCTGCGCGCGGGAGACGCTCGTGGACTACGGCTTCGAGTCCTTTACTTTCGACGAGGTCTCGCGCCGCGCGGAAGTGCCGATTGGCACGCTCTACCAGTACTTCGCCAACAAGTACGTGCTGATCTGCGAGCTCGACCGCCAAGACACCGCGGAGATGTTGGCTGAGGTTGAGCGCTTTTCCCAGCGCGTTCCGGCCCTGCAATGGCCGGACTTCCTCGAAGAATTCATCGACCGCATGGCTCGTGTTTGGCGCAACGACCCCTCGCGCCGAGCGGTGTGGCATGCCGTGCAGTCCACACCCGCGACCCGCGCCACGGCCGCCGACACGGAGCTCAGCCTGCTCAAGCCCATCGCGGAAATCATCGAGCCTCTTGCCCAGGGCATGGACGCCGACGCCCGCGTGGAGATCGCCGCCTTCCTCGTCCACACCGTGGTCTCCCTGCTCAACTACAGCACCATGCGCTCCGAGGAAAGCTTTGATGGCGTGGTGGAAGAGATTAAGCGCATGCTCATCGCCTACCTCTTCGCCATCGCCACGAGCGCCTAGCCACACCCAGCGAAGCCAGGGGCGCCCAGGCGCGTTTAGCGCGAAAGGTACACAATGGCGGTGGCGTAATCGCCATCGTGGCTGATGGACAGCGCAGTTGAAAAATCCCCCAAAGACTCCCGCGCGAGGCGGGCAATCTCACCACGCAACTCGAGTGCTACTCGCCCCCACGCATCCGGGCGAACCTCAATCTCCGCCCAGTCCACGGCTTCCTCTGCGATGACCGGCGGGTGCGCGTAGAGCGCTTGCGACCACGCCTTGATGAAGGCCTCCTTCGCCGCCCAGCGCCCCGCCAGGTGCTGCGCGCGGGCAGCACCGCTCAGCCCCCGGGCCTGCGCCACGCGCAATTCGGAGGCGCTGAAAACCTGCGCGAAGCGCGTGCCGGGAACCTCCAGCTGCTGGGCAAAGGACGGAATGTGCACCAGGTCGGTGCCCACGCTCACGCCACTTTTTGTCATGCGGGCAAGCTTAGCGTGCCAGCTCCTGTTTGAGCTCCTCCAGCTCGTCGCCGCCCGCCATCCACTGGGTCAGCTCCGGCAACGTGACCTCCTCCTTGGAGGCGTCCAGCGACATCTGCCCCACCGTGAGCACGATGAAGTGATCGCCCACGAGGTAGGCGTGCTGCGGGTTGTGCGTAATGAAGACCACGCCCATGCCGCGTTCGCGGGCGGCGTCGATAAAGCGCAGCACCATGCCCGACTGCTTCACGCCGAGTGCTGCGGTGGGCTCGTCCAGGATGATGTAGCGCGCGCCGAAGTAGATGGCGCGGGCAATCGCCACCACCTGGCGCTGACCGCCGGAGAGCGCGGAGAGTTCCACGGAGACGTCGCCAAGCTCAATGCCCATTTCGGACAGCTGCTCGTGCGTAATGCGCTTCATCTCTTCCTCGCGCAAGCTCCCCAACGCCCCGGTGAGCTCCTGTCCCAAGAAAAAGTTGCGCCACACCGACAGCGAAGGAACCAGCGCCAAGTCCTGGTACACGGTGGCGATACCGGCGTCGAGGGAATCGCGGGGGCTGGTGAAGTTCACCTCTTCCCCATCGACGGTGATGGTGCCGCCGGTGGGCTGGTTGAGGCCGGCCAGAATCTTGATCAGCGTGGACTTGCCCGCGCCGTTATCACCCAGCACGCAGGTCACCGCGCCCTCTTTCACAGAGAGGTTGATGCCGCGCAGGGCGTGGAAGTTGCCGAAGGTTTGGGACATATCGTGCAGCTCAATCATGGTTATCGCTTCCTCGTAAAGTTGGCCACCGAGGTGTTCGTAAGCACGGCAAAGAGCAGCATGGCGCCGAGGAAGAACTTGAACCAGTCGGGGTTCCAGCCGGCGTACACGATGCCCTGGTTGGTCATGCCGAAGATAAGCGCGCCGATGGCGGTGCCTACCGCGGTACCGCGCCCGCCGGTCATGGAGCAGCCGCCAATGACCGCGGCGATGATGTAGAGGAACTCGTTACCAATGCCCTGGCCGGCCTGGATGGAGTCGAAGGCAAAGAGGGTGTGCATGCCCACGAACCACGCCGCGAAGCCGACGAGCATGAACAGCGCCACCTTGACGCGGCGCACGGGAACGCCGACGGCGCGGGCGGCTTCATCATCGCCACCAACGGCGAAGATCCAGTTTCCCCAGCGCGTCTTGTACAGCACCCACGAGGCGATGGCGACAAAGAGGATCCACCAGATGACGGTGGCGCGGATGCTCAAACCACCGATGTGGATGGTGCCGGCAAAAATGACGCGGGCGGAGCCGAACCCCTCCATGTCAGCGATGGTCGGGGTGGCCACCTGGCCGGTCACCAGCTTGGTAATCGCCAGGTTAAGGCCCTGCAGCATGAGGAAAGCCGCCAGCGTAATAAGGAAGGAGTCGATCTTTGTGCGCACCACAAGGAAGCCGTTGAGCGCGCCGATGGCCAGGGCGGTCAACAAGGATAGGCCCACGCCCACCCACGAGTTGAGGTGGAAGTTGTAGTTGAGCATGGTGGCCACAAGCGCCGCGGACGTCACCGCCACACCGGAGGACAAATCAAACTCATTACCAATCATGAGCAGGCCCACCGCCAAGGCCACGATGCCCAGCGTGGAGCTGGCATAAAGCACCGTAGAGAAGGCCTCCACCGAGCGGAAGGCGGGCGCCACGATCATGAAGAGGACGAAGATGACCACCGCGCCGAGCAGACTGGCCAGCTCCGGGCGGCGGATGAGGCGCGCGAAGCCGCTGCGGCGGGTCAGGCGGGTATCGGAAGGGCTGGATAGCGCCTCGTCTGATGCAGTCGTGGTTTCGCTCATCGCAGACCTTCCTTAGCGGATTCGGAGATGATGTCCACGTTGGTGGAATCCACGAAGGAGGGGCCGGTATAAACCGGGCGGCCGCCGCCCATGGTGGATCCGTTGCGGTGTGCCAGCCACAGCGAGTCGACGGCGAGGTAGCCCTGCATATAGGGCTGCTGGTCGACGGCCCACTGAATGCGCTTATCCGCGATGGCTCCGACAAGCTCGGCGTTGGTGTCGAAAGTGGAGACCTTGGCCTTGGAGGAGGCGTCGGCAACCGCGTCGGCGGAGCGCATAGCCACGGAGGCCTGCAGCGCCATCACCCAGTCGATGGAGGGATCCTGGCTCAGCTTCGCGTTAATGGTGGACTGCGCGGCAGTCAGATCCTTGCCGTTGACGTACAGAAGCTCAACCTTGCCGTTGTCCAGCCCTTTCTTCACGCCGGCGCAGCGCGACTCCTGCGAGGAGTTGCCTTGCTCGTGGATAACGCACAAGACGTGCTTGGCGCCCTCATCCTTGAGGCGCTCGCCGGCCTTGGTGCCGGCCACTTTTTCCTCTTGGCCGAAGAAGGCGCTCATTCCATACTTCTGGTAATCATCCATGCCGGCGTTAAGCCCCACGGTCGGGATGCCGGCATCGGAAGCCTTCTTGGCCACAGGCCCAATCGCACCAGAGTTGGGCATGGTCACGGCGATGCCATCCACGCCGGAGTCGATGGCGGACTGCACCAGGTTTGCCTGGTTGGGCGCTTCCGGGTCCGAGGAGTAGCGCAGCTCGATATTGTCCTTGCGGGCGGCATCCTCCGCGCCCTTGCGCACGAGGTCCCAGTAGGTATCCCCCGGCGCGCCGTGGGAGATCATGGCGACGACAAGGCGCTCGGTGTCGACGCCACCGGCTAGCTCGCCGTCAGCGTCGGGGCGGGGCGCGCCACCGGTGGCCGAACATGCAGTAAGCACGGCGGCGGCAGCGACCGAGATGAGACCTAGCAGTGGTTTCTTAGCATTTTTCACCCTTGCATGGTGCCCCAGGTGGAGGGACTTCTCCAACCCGTCTGACCTGCTTCTTTATCGTTCCAGAGGGTACAAGCTGGGGATACTCCACGGTTTACTACCCCCGTTGAGCCGTGCTTCCTCCCTCTGGGTCCAGGGTGCCTCCGCGCAAGCGCGCGGACTCGCTTAGCAGCACCGCGGCCTCGCGTTCAGCTACCTCGGCGGCTGTGCCCGCCCCCAGGTTGCGGTTCACCGGCCGCTCGTACAGGGCGGGCCCGCCGCGCATGGCTTTTTCCAGGCGTCGCAAGCCGCGCCACTCGCGCTCGGCGGCGGCTGAGCGCCATGCTTCGGCCTCGGCCTCACCCCGCTCGCGCACCAGCGCGGCATGAAACGCACCGGGGTGTACAAGCGCGATGAGGGCGGAGACATGTCCGAAGCCCAGGGAGGTCACCAAGCCGGCCTTCAGCGGGGTGCGGCGCAGGTCCAACGGTTGGCGCAGCCACACCAGGTGTGGGTGGCGGCGCAGCACGGGGTCGACGCAGTCGAGCGAACGGTTCGGCGGGAGGACTCCACTGCGCAGCACCTGAGTCAGGCCGACGAGTTGGAAGGCGGCGGCACCGCCCTTGGCGTGCCCGGTCAGGCTCTTCTGCGAAACCACATACAGCGGGTTGCCGGGGCTGCGGCCAAGCGCGGCGGCGATGCGCTCGTGCAGGTCAGATTCGTTGGGGTCGTTGGCGTTGGTGGACGTATCGTGCTTCGACACCACCGCGATATCGTCCGCGCCCACGCCGAGGGCCTTCAGCGAGCGGGCCAGGCGGGAGTCCTGCCCACCCCGCGCCGCCGAGAGCGCGCCCATGCCCGGCGCGGGGATGGAGGTGTGTGCGCCGTCGGCGAAGGACTCGGCAAAGCCCACCACGCCAAGCACCGGCAACCCCATCTCGGCCGCGAAGGATCCACGGGCGAGCAGGATGGTTCCGCCGCCTTCGGATTCCACGAAGCCGCCGCGACGGCGGTCGTTAGCTCGGGAGAAAAAGCGATGCTCAATCCCCTTCGCCGCCATCTCCGCGCTATCGGCCGTGGCCGCCATGTCACCGAACCCGGTGATTCCCTCAATGGACAGGGCGTCGATCCCGCCGGCCACGACGAAGTCCGCCTTGTGCAGGCGCAGCTTGTCGACGCCCTCCTCCACCGACACCGCCGCCGTGGCACAGGCGGCCACCGGGTGCACCATCTGGCCATAGCCGCCGACATAGGACTGCATCACGTGCGCAGCAATGACGTTGGGCAGCGCTTCCTGGAGGATGTCATTGGGCCGCGGCTGGGCCAAGAGCTTATCGACGTACAGCGAGCGCAGCGCCTCCTGGCCTGCCATGCCGGTTCCCTGGGTGGAGCTCACGCGCGCCGGGTGCACGTGGGCCAAGAGCTCGGCTGGGCTAAAACCTGCGGAGAGGAAGGCATCCACGGTGCACACCAGGTTCCACAGGGCGAGGCGGTCGAGGTTATCCACCATGTCCGCGGGGATGCCGTAGACCTGCGGGTCGAAGCCCTCCGGAATCTGGCCACCCACAAAGCGGGTCATGGCCACGCGCCGCGGAACCCGCACCGCGGAGCCCGCGGGTCGGGCGACCTGCCATTCATCCTCACCGGTCGCATCAGTGACGCGGCGCAGCGTAGCGCCTTCGCAGCTGTCGACGAAGCTGCGTGCTGTCTCTTCGTCCTGCACGGTGAAGCTCAGCGGCTTCTCCAAGTAGATGGTGGTCAGCTCGGGCGCGAGGTTATCCACCATGGGCAGGTGCGGGCCGAAGTCATCGTGGAAGCGACGCACACCAATCCCGGCGAGCACCTCGTCGTGGAAGCGCGCGTAGACGTCTTCCTCGGCTACCTCCTCTCCTTCGGCCGTCAGCCATCCGGCTGTGCGCTCATCCCAGCTGATGAGCCCGCGGCTCCAGGCCAGCTCCAGCACTCCAGCAGCAGACAGGTCCCCGCCGACCTCCGCCTCAAAGCGAGTACGCGATGAACCCAGCGGGCCGAGCTCGCCGGCCCCGACGATGACCACCATGTCCTCGAGGGACTGCGTCACGCCATTGAAGTCTGGGCTGGTGCACTCGGCAGGCCTGAGCACGTTCGGCAGGGCTTTTACCGTTCGCGGCGCCTTCCCTTCGCACAAACTACCGGCTACGCGCGATGCGTCGCTGTTCTCGGACTGCGCCGCGCTGGCAAGTGCAGCAAGGTCCAGCTCAGCCTCGGCCAGCCCGCCGGTGAGGTCCACGCTCAGCGGCGCCTGTGCTGCTTCGGCGCGGATGCGAGGGGAGGCGGTGGCGTCGATAAGCTGCACCGCCATTTCCTTCGCCGAGAAGGTTCGCACGCCGCGGGCCTCCACCTGTGTAACCAGCGGATCGTTGCCGCCCATCAGGCCGGTGCCGCGCACCCACCCGATCTGGGCGTGCACCAACGAGGTGCGCGCACCCCAACTGGATTGCTCGGAAGACCAGCGGTTAACCAGGGCGTCGAGGGCCGCCTTGGCCTCGCCGTAGGCGCCATCGCCGCCAAAGCGCCCGCGGTTCGGCGAGCCCGGAAGCACCACGTGCAACCGGTGGCCAACATGTGTATCCGCGCCCACGGCGGACAGCGACGCGATGAGCTTCTCCACCGACCACAGCAGCAGACGCATCTGGGACTCCGCCCCTGCCCCGGCATCCACAAGAGTGCCGGCCACACGCGGCGCGGCGAAGGGGAAGAGAAGATCCGGCACGTAAGCCGGCTTCAGTCGCACGGACTCACCACCCACGGTGGCGGTGCGCTCCGCCGCAATCCATTCCGCAAGCGCGTCCACGTCCGCGAAGGAATTGAGGTTCGCTGGAACGACCCATAGTGCTGCCGCGCCGACGGCCCGGCTGCGGTAGAGCTCCTTATAGAACTCGAGGCGCTCGTGGCTTAGCTGGGAGGTCGTGGCGATCACGGTCGCTCCTTCCGCGAGCAGCTCGCCGATGAGCTCGGCGGCAATCGAACCCGGCGAGCCTCCCGTCACCACGGCCACCTGGCCGGCGAAGAGCAATCCGTCGGCCGGGGTGCGGGCATCGCGGGCTAGGTCCTCATAGCCGAAGTGCTCGGCCAGGAGCGCAACCTCCTCGCCGGTGCCCAGCACGTCCAGCTCGGGCTCGGCTTCCCCGGCGGCGGCCGCGCGGGCGATGTCCTCGCGGGCGGTGGCCCAGTGGTCGTCGAGAAGCACTGCCTTGCGCGCATCGAAAGCGGAGGCGACTTGTCGCTGCCAGTCCGGGCCGAGCTCCGCTGCAACGAGCTGCTCCAGCTCCGTGTGCGAAGCGCTGTCCCCCTGCTCAGTCGCGGTCTCCTCGCGCCCCAAGGCGGCGAGTGCGGCGCGGGCGGAGTCCTCCAGCGCCGCTTCAAGGCGCTCGGTATAAGTGCGCACCGCCTCCGGGTCCACGGTCTCGTGTGGCGTTAGAGCAACGGCCTTCTGCAGCGAGACTCCTTCGCGCTCGCCGGCGGCGCGCACGGAGGCGTCGATCAGCGCATCGAGCTCAGCAACCGATGCCGCACCGGTCATGGGCAAGCTGGCCAGCTCCCCGCCGCGCAGTGACGAGCCCTCGCGCGTGCCCAGGACCAGCTGTGCAATAGCGCGATCGGCCCAGCCCGGGCCCAATCCCCAGGTAGTGCTCACGCGCTCGGCCACGTAGCTCGGCTTCTTGCCCGCGGGCCCGGTCAGCCGGGTGAGCGCCTGCGCGACGTGCTCCGCGAGGACCTCCCCAAACGTTGCATAGCCCGGCGCGCGCTGCGCCACGCTCTCCGCCAGCTGCGGGATGGGTGCGTCCGCGGCATTCTCGATGGCGCTGATACCGAACTCCACGCCGAGGTCAACGAGCAACTGGTTGCGGCGGGAGGACACGCCTTCCACGAGGGTTTCTATGGAATCGGTCGCGGCCATCTGATCAGGCCGGACCTTGGTCCACAGCGCGATGAGCATCTCAAGAGCCTGGTGCACGCTGAGCGGGCGATCCTCGACGGCGGCTGGGGCCTCCTCGCGCGGGGCGTGCACGGAGTCTTCCCGGTGTGCGCTCTCAATTGGCTGCCTCGACTCAGGCTCATCTGCCTGTGCTTCGACGGCGTCCGCAGAATCCTTCGCTGCTGACTCGGGTGCCGTCTCGGCGTCTTCGGCAAAGACCCGCTCACGGTCGCGCTCGTAGTTGAGCACCTCGATGCCTGCGCTGCCCGCGTACTGGGGCAGCCGCAGGGTTTGGCCCAGCATGTTGGTCAGCGTGGGCGCGGTGCCAACGCCAACCTCGATGAAACGCTCCACGCCGAGCTGACCAAGGAGCAGGTCCTGGGTCTCAATCCAGCGCACCGGGGAAGCAAACTGCCAGGCCAATAGCTCGATGAGCAGGGTGCGGCCCAGGCGCGCCGGGCATGCCATAGCGCCATCGAAATCCGCGAGGATCTCCTCGATGGGCTGCGAATCCACCACCGCGGCGATGGACTCCACGAACTCGCGGCTCAGCGCAAAGGGCCGCGCCACGAGGTTAGGGATATAGCGCCCCACCAGCGCGTCGAGGTTGATTTCTTCAGGGATGAGTGCGTCGAGGTGCGCGCGGAAATCAACCACACCGCCCACTAAGCGGGAGGAGTGGAAGGGCACGTCAATCCCCGGGATGGGGATGACGGCACGTTGCCCGGGGGCGCGGCGCTCGGCGTCGTTCGCCAGCGCATCCAGGCCCGCCTTCGTTCCGGCGACCGCGTATTGGCGCCCGGCGATATTGTGGTTGACCACTTCGAGGAACTCACCCGTCTCCGCGGCCACACGGACGACATGGGCGAAGGCCTCGCCCGCGCTCATCTTCATCTTGTGCGGGCGCAGCGCCGCCAAACCATAGAGGGACTGGCCAGCGGAATCGCGCTCGACCAGTCGGTGCATGGTCAGCCCGCGGACATAGACGATGTCTAGGACCGCCTCCAGCGACAGGACTTCGGCATAGGCGGCCAGGGCGTTATACTCGCCCACCGAGTGGCCAGCGAAGAAGGCACTGTCTTCGAGGACCCCAGCTTCCTTGAGTGCCGCGATCTGTGCGCAGCCCAGGGTGGCCATGGCCACCTGTGTGAACTGCGTCAGATAAAGCACCCCGTCCGGGTGCGTGAAGGTCTCACCACCCACCACCACGGTGTCGGGGTTGTGGCGGACAATCTCCAGGATGGAGAAGCTCAAGCTCTGCCGCGTGTGCTTGTCCGCGCACTCCCACACCGCGCGCGCTGCTGCGGATTCCGCATAGTCCTTCATCCCCATCCCCGGGGACTGGATGCCCTGGCCGGGGAAGGCATAGAAGGTAATCGGGCTGTTCATCGTCGCTCGCGCCTGCAGCACCGGCACGCCCTGGCTGGTGGCGGTCACGCTGCGGACCTCACCGTAGCCGCGCCGCTTGTCGACGCCCACCCGTTCCACCACAAACTCCACCTCACTGCCCGGCAGCACTGGTGCAAGCCAGGTAGCGGACCAGTCGAGGACGCGGGCGCCGTCGAAGGCCGCGGCCGCCTGCGCGAGCGCCGAGGTCCACATGCCGTGGACGATGGGGCCTTCACGATGTCCCGCCAATGCCGCTGCGTTCGATGACAGGTGGATGGGGTTCCTATCCCCCGTGACCACGGCGAAGGGGCGCAAGGATTCCGGTGCCACAGCGCTAGTGCGGTGGCGGAAGGAGCGCGGTGTCTCACGGACCGATGTCTCTGCTGTCTCTGCCCCGCTTTCTTGTGCACCATAAGTTGCGGCGCCCACGGTCTCGAGCGCGGCGTCACCGCAGCGCCCAGTGATGAGGAAGCGCTCGTGCATCTGCGCAAACTCATGTTCTTCTCCACGCACGGCTGCAGTCACACCGACAGAAACGTCGACTACGCGCCCCGACGGTGTATCGCGTACCTCCTCCAACTCGGCGGTGTAGCGCAGGTCCAAAGGCTCAGGGCCCGGCGCGGCGCTGGCGCGAAGCAGCTCCCAGGTATCTGGTTTGAAGCTCAGCGTGTGCTCGAGGTGGACCAGGTCGAGAAAGCCCTCCACCACCGGCTCCCCGGACGCCGCATGGGCACCGGACAGCACAGCGAAGGTGGCTGGCCAGGCGGGGCCGACGAGGACATCGGGCGAAACAGTAGCGTTCATCTCCCCGCTGGTCACCGCGCTGTAGTGGGCGATGTCGGTGGTGCTGAGGTGAGCGCTGACCGTCGCGGTCCCGGAGCTAACGTCCGGAAGGTCACCGCCGACGGCCTGGCGCAGCAGCTCCCGCATGGCGGCCTTGGCATCCTCGACCTTAACGAGTGGTGAGGCACCCGGAATGCTCGGCGGAGTGATACGAATGCGCAGCTCAGCTCCAGAGTGGAACGGAACCGTCAACCACATGGCGCCGTCACCGGCAGGTTCCAGCTCGGTGCCATCAAGCCCAAGGCGCAGGGGGTTGGGCTGCTCGCGCCCGGCCCAATTCAGGCTCGGGGCGCGGCGGATGAGCTCTTCGTCGCTCATGTTGAGCTCGCCTGCAAGCCCCTTGTCGAACTCTGCGTCGGAGGCGTCGAGAAGCCCGAGCACCGCCTGCTCGAAGCGGCCGAGGATCTGCGCCACCGGCTCGTTGGCCTGCGCGATTCCCTCAACGGCTGACGTGCCGGGGATGATGCAGACCTCATCGGCCTCGTAGTGCTCATCGTGTGCCTGCCACAAGGTGTCAAGGCGCCAGCGGCGGCGTACGTCAGCATCGATGACCGGCACAAAGTTTGCGGGTTTGCCGGGACCATCCACGAGCTGAATGAACCACGCGGCGTCGGTCGGGTGCAGCGCCGCGTCACCGTAGAGTCCGGTCAGCTGATTAATTGCCTCAGCCGGGTTCTCGCGTTCAACCTCAACGCGCAGCTCAATCTCGCCCTGATCGACCGGGTTAAGTCGGGCCTCAGCCCGCGCCACCATGCGCGTGAATCGATCAAACCAGGATTCGTCAACCCAGCCGTCCAGGTAGGACAGCTCAAGGTAGCGCTGCAGCCACGCGGAATAGGACATCTCATCGAGGTCCCCGAAGTAGGGCTTGCACGTGCGCCCGATGGCTTGAATGATTTCCGCGCGGCGGGTCTCCACGGCCGCGGCGTCACCGGCCACCTCATCGAGGAGGCGCCCGGCGCGGGCGAAAGAGTTATCCAGCTCATGGATGTCCGCGCCCAGATCCGAGCGGCCCGACACAACGTCCCCGCTGTGCGCGGCGACGAGAGCCTGCTTCACCGACTCGGATGCGGTGGACTCCTTCGCCGCCATGGCGGCGGTGCCCACCATGATGGCATCGACGGGGGCTACGGGCAGGCCGAAGCGCTGCGTCCACGTACCCAGGAGGTACTCCGCGCCACGCGCCGGGGTGCCGATTCCCCCGCCAACGGCGAGGAGGACATTGTCGCGCTCACGGATCCGCGCGTAGGTAGCAACAAGGACCTCATCGAGGCCTTCTAGGGAATGGTGGCCACCGGCCGCGCTACCTTCCAGCTGCATGATGACGGTGGTCTCGGGGAGAGCATCGGCGATACGGAGCACCTCCTCCACCTGCGCCGAAGTTCCCGGCTTGAAGGCGACCCAGGGGATGTTTGCCCCGTGGAGCTTCTCCACCAGCTCCACGGCCTCCTCCACAGGAGGAATGCCGGCGGAAATCACCACGCCGTTGATGGGTGCTCCTGCGGCGCGCGCTCGCAGAATCGAGTTTGGCCCCTCAATCTGGCGGCGCCACTGGGAAGCCGCGAGATACAGCGCGTTGAACTGGGCATTCACCCCTGGCTTTAAGAGCCGGCTCAAGGTGCTCAGGTTCTCCTGCAGGATGTCATCGGTGTGCTGTCCCCCGCCGGCCAGCTCCGCCCAGTGCCCAGCGTTGGCGGCCGCGGCGACGATGGCCGGATCAACCGTGGTGGGGGTCATCCCGGGAAGCATGACCGGTGAGTAACCGGTGGCCTGCGTAAAGGCAGTCACCAGGCGCCCGTCTGTCACTCGCGGTGCCCACTCGGACCACGCGCGTGGCAGAACGGGTGCGCGGCCCGGCTCCACGAGCTGGGCCAACCCTTCCGGTGCAGCGACGGCCAGCGTGCCCACACCGCGCCCGGCGACGATATCCCGAGTCAGCGGCTCCACCCCGCGGGCGGGCCCGATTTCCAGAATCCAACGCGCCCCGGCCTGAAGCGCCGAGTCAATGCGCTCGGGCCAATCCACGTAATCGGTCAATACCGCCCGCGCGAGCTGCGCGGCGGATTCGGTTTCCAGTCCGATCCGGGCCGCCCAGCTTTCTACCTGTTCCACCGCAAACTGCATGGTGGGATGATGGAAAGCAGCTGAAACATCAAGGTCGGAAACGGTAACTGCGGCGGGCTTCCCTTCCCGCTCTTCTTTAAGGGCCGAGCTCTCCTGCAGCGTGGCCTTCACTCGGGCAAGTTCAGCCGGTGTTCCGACGATGACGAAGCGCCCCCGCCCATTGTCGAGCCCGATGTGGGCGCCGGCGTCGAGTAGTTGCTGCTTCGTCGCGCCGGTCACCGCCGCCATGGGCGCGCCCTGCGGGGTGCGGACCAGCCCAGCACTGCGTGCGGTTGTCTCCAGAGCCGCGCCGATGAGGCGTGCCAGCGCCAGAGCCTCGGCTGGGCTCATGCGTCCCTCAACGACCGCTGCGGCAAGCACGCCCTGGGAGTGGCCAATGTTGGTGACGGCATCCTCGAGTTCAATTCCGTGTGCACGCAGCGATTCGAGGACAGCCAACTGCGCGGTGAGGATGCCGGGGGTGGAAAGCGAGGCGTCGGCAAGCGCGTGCGCCCACGCCGGCTCCTCGTCTGCCCAGGCCAAAGGCGCAAACCCGTGCGGAGCAGCAGCCAGAAGCTCCTCCTCCAGTGGAGCAAGGAGTTCCTCGGCCGCGCCGAGGTACTCCGCGATGTGTGGCCGCGCACCGGTAGCAAGAGCATCGCGCAACGTCGGCAGCCAGGCATAACCCTGACCGGAGAAAGACAGCGCAAAGGGCTCGGAGCCCAAGCGCGCGGACAAAGGCGACAAAGGCGCAGAGACGTGAAAATCAGACACCTGCACTACTCCCCCAAGGCGTGGGCGACGAGTTGAACCGCCTCTTCGAGGGAAGACTGGGTCTTCGGCTCAGGCGCATCACAAAAGACCTGGCAGGCGTGGTCCGGGACAACCTCGGCCGAGCGCGTTAGGCCGCGTTCAGCGAGGTACTCGTCAAAGAACATATCGATACTCATACCGTGTGCCGATTCTACCCACTAGGATCAATGCGTCATGGCCACTCGTACCCCGTTCTTCATCGCCGCGCTACTCAACGCCGCGGTAGCAGTACTAGTGGCCATCGGCCTTATCCTCCCCGCCCCAACCGAACCTACGCCCGAGCGGCCCAAGGCCACTGAGACAGCGGCACCCACGCAGGAAGGCCCAGCAGAAGAACAAGCCGAAGAGGCCACCCCCGCGCCAAGCATTACGCCGGACATCGCCGAAGCTCTCGCCGCCTTAGAATCCTTAGAGGTCAAGGGCCGCGCGCCCAAAACCGGCTATGAGCGCGAAGAGTTTGGCCAGGCGTGGTCCGATGACGTCACGGTGGAGTTCGGCCACAACGGCTGCGATACCCGCAATGATATCCTCCGCAGGGATTTGGATCCGGAGAGCCTCGTTCTCAAGGAAGGCACCCACGACTGCGTGGCACTTTCCGGCACCTTGCACGATCCTTATTCGGGCCAGGACATTGAGTTCCAGCGCGGGGCGCAGACATCACGTGCGGTACAGATCGATCACGTTGTGCCGCTTGCCGACGCCTGGCAGAAAGGCGCCCAGCAATGGTCACCAGAAAAGCGCCGCGACTTTGCTAATGATCCCCGCAACCTCCTCGCCGTCGATGGTCCCCTCAACCAGCAAAAAGGCGCTGGCGATGCCGCCACGTGGTTGCCGCCCAACAAAGGATTTCGCTGTGAGTATGCGCGCCGCATCGTAGAGGTGAAGGCGGCCTATGGAGCCTGGGTCACGGCAGCGGAGAAGGATGCGCTTCGTCAGCTACTGAATGCTTGCTGAGTATTTTTACCCCTTTTAGATGCCCTGATACCCCTCCCGCTACCCCCGAAATTATGCGCATAATATTCACTCGCCCCTAAACGGTTATGCAGGGTTTTCGACGGCGGGAACCTTAGTGCGCACTGCACCTACATTCCTCACGCCCGATAATTTCTATAGGCCTATTAATATGTAATAAATGCAACCTAAGGACGTGCAGGCAGCACCCCCATGAAACAAAAACAATAAATCTTTCCCTCCTGTCTCACATTTCTTTTAATATGTGACACAGCACCTAGCCTGAGGTCTAGGTCACATGGATGCCGTGAGGTTTCACGGCCGCCATACTTCCCAAACCCGTTGAGACCACACCCTGCGAAGGAATAGTGATGTTCAAGTACATCATCAAGAAGACCGCCAGCTGGCTGGTAGTCATCTTCCTCGCGACTAATATCGCGTACCTCCTGGCCGCAACCTTCCTTGATCCCCGATCAAATTATGTCGGCCGCAACCCACCGCTCGGGCCGGAAGAAATCGGCCGAATTCTCACGCCACTCGGCCTCAACCCGGAGACCCCGCTCCTTGAGCGTTGGTGGGGATGGCTGTCCAACATCATCTTCCACTGGGACTGGGGTACCTCCCCTCTCGGTGACCCGGTCAGCGCACAAATCGGGCACCGCGCGCTCGTCTCGGCACAGCTGCTGCTCGTGGCCACGATTCTCTCCGTCGTCATCGGCGTCGCCCTCGGCGTCTACACCGCCTCCCGCCAGTACAAGGCGGCCGACCGCTTTTGGCAGGGCGTCTCCATCATCACCATGAACACGCACGTCGTCGTGGCTTCCATCTTGGTCGTCGCCGGCGGCCTGTGGATCAACCGCGTCACCGGCCACCGCGTGGTCTACGTAACGGGTGCCTCCAGCCTCGGCGTCGAAGGCTTCTTCCCCAAGCTGCTGGATATGGCGCAGCACCTCGTCTTGCCGTCCATCTCGCTCATCATCATCAGCTACGCCGGCTACCACATGATGCAGCGCACCTTGCTGCTAGATAACCTGAACGCCGATTATGTGCGCACCGCCCGCGCCAAGGGCCTGACCCGTGCACAGGCTATTCGCAAGCACGCCCTGCGTACCTCCATCATCCCGGTGGCAACCTCCGTGGCCTTCTCCGTTCCCGGAATCTTTACCGGCGCCATCATGACGGAAACCATCTTCGCCTGGAAGGGCATGGGCCAGTACTTCATCGAAACCATCAGCCGCAACGACGTCAACGGCACCACCGCCGTCGCCGCCTTCGGTGCCGTCATGATTGCCTTCTCCGCAATTCTGGCTGACCTCGTCGTCGTCGCCCTCGATCCGCGAGTAAGGGTGAGCTAAATGTCTCCAGAAAAGAAATCCACGTCGCCACGCTCCGAAGCGCGCCACACCGAGCGCCACCGCCGCAACGACCTCGCTATCGATACGGCAGCTGATAACCTCGGCGTGCGCCCGCATGCCGCCACTGCGGACTTTTCACCGCAGACCGAACCCAGCGCCCAGTCCGCTCTCGGCTCCGGCGTCGACGTCGATGACGCGCAGCGCAAGCAATTCTCCAGCAGTGATTTCCGCGGCACCTCCAAGCTCAAGCTGTACGTCCGCCGCTTCTTCCGCAACAAGGCGGCTGCCGTCGGCCTCGTTATCTTCGTGCTACTCGCGCTGCTCTCCATCTTCGGCAGCTACCTCACCCCGTGGTCCTTCGATGAGCCGGACTTCTTCAACCTCTCCACCGGGCCTTCCCCGGAGCACTGGTTCGGAACCACGGACTCTGGAAACGATCTCTTTGCGCAGACCGTCCACGGCTTGGGCCGCTCGCTGATCATCGCACTCATCGTCTCGTTGGCCTCTACCCTGCTGTCCGCCTTCATCGGCGCGGCCGCGGCCATGTACGGCGGCGCGGTGGAAAAGGTCATCCTGGCAGTCATTCACTTCCTACTGGCTATCCCGACCTTCCTGCTCATCGCCCTGGTGGTTTCTGATTCCGGCGGCGACTGGAAGCTGCTCATCGTGGTGCTCATCGCCTTCGGCTGGATGTACCCGGCGCGCGTCATCTGGGCCATGGCGCTCAGCGTGCGCGAGAACGACTACGTCCGTGCCGCCGACTACATGGGAGTCTCGCGTCTGCGCACCATCTTCCGCCACGTGGTTCCCAATATCGGCTCGCTGCTCATCATCCAGGCGGCCCTGGGCGTGGTGTCCACCATCATGTCGGAGACCGCACTGTCCTTCCTGGGCTTGGGCGTGAAGCTTCCCGACGTCTCCCTGGGCACCCTCCTGGCCGGCGGCGCCAACGCCGTCGAGGCCTCGCCCTGGCTCTTCTACTTCCCCGCAGGCATCCTCACGCTGCTGACCGTCTCCATGGCGTTCATCGCCGACGGCCTGCGCGATGCCATTGACCCCAACTCGAACTCCGGAGGCCGAGCATGACCCCGCAGAATACTGCACACACCGCCAACGCCGACCCGGCCAGCCGCGGCACCGATCCTGCTTCATCCACCGAGCCGGTGCTGTCCGTGCGCAACCTCACCGTCACCTTCCCCTCGGAGGCCGGTTCCGTCCACGCGGTGCGTGGCGTCGACTTCGACCTCATGCCGGGGCGCACCCTGGCGATTGTGGGTGAGTCCGGCTCCGGTAAGTCCGTGACCTCTTTGGCCGTCATGGGCCTGTTGCCCGACTACGCCAAGGTGGAAGGCTCCGTGGTCTATGCCGGCACCGAGCTCATTGGCAAGTCCGACAAGGAGATGTCGAAGATCCGCGGCAAGGATATCGCCATGATCTTCCAGGATCCTCTCTCCTCCCTGACCCCGGTGTTCTCCATCGGTGACCAGCTCATCGAGGCTATCCAAACCCACCGCGATGTCTCCACGAAGGAAGCGGAAAAGGAAGCCATTCGCCTGCTCGAGCTCGTCGGCATCCCGGAAGCGGAGAAGCGTGTGAAGTCCTTCCCGCACGAATTCTCCGGCGGTATGCGCCAGCGCGTCGTCATCGCCATCGCCATGGCCAACAACCCGCGCGTCATCATCGCCGACGAGCCCACCACTGCGCTCGACGTCACCATCCAGGCCCAGATCCTGGAGGTCCTCAAGGTGGCCCAGCGCGAAACGGGCGCCGCGGTCATCATGATTACCCACGACATGGGTGTGGTCGCCGGCACGGCCGACGACGTCCTGGTCATGTACGCCGGCCGACCGGTGGAGCTCGGTGATGTCGACACCATCTTCAACAACCCCAAGATGCCTTATACCGTGGGCCTTCTCGGGTCGACGCCGCGCGTGGACAAGGCCACCGACGAACCACTGACCCCCATCGTGGGTACCCCGCCGCAGCTTATCGATGTCGCCGCCGAATGCCCCTTCGCGGACCGCTGCCCAGTGGTGAAGGATGAGTGCCGAACCTTGGAACCGGAGCTGCGCGCGCTTGACGACGTCCCCGGACACTTCGCCTCCTGCCTGCGCTCCGACGAGATCAAGGACGGCACCATCGGCGGCGAGCGCATGTACCCGTTGCCGAAGATTTCCGCAGATACCCTGGGCGATACTCCCTACGAGCAGCGGCCGGTTACCTTGGAAGTCAAGAACCTGGTCAAGGACTTCCCTCTTATCAAGGGAGCAATTCTCAAACGCCGCGTCGGCACAGTACACGCGGTCAAGAACGTCAGCTTCGACGTGCACCAGGGCGAGTGCTTTGCCATCGTGGGCGAGTCCGGCTCCGGCAAGACCACCACCCTGCTGGAAATCATGGACCTCAACCCGCCAGAGGGTTCCACCATCGTGGTCAACGGCACCAACACCTCCGGCTTGAGCGCGTCGGCGCGCCGCAAGCTGCGCAAGGATATCCAAATCGTCTTCCAGGACCCGATGAGCTCGCTCAACCCGCGTATGACCATCCGCGAGATCATCGCCGAGCCGCTGGAATCGCTGGGGTATGAGGGGGACGTCGGCCAGCGCGTGGCCGAGCTGATGCAGCTCGTCGGTCTTGAGTCCCACCAGGTGGACCGCTTCCCCGGACACTTCTCCGGCGGACAGCGCCAGCGCATCGGCCTGGCCCGTGCTCTGGCCACCAACCCCTCCATCGTGGTGCTCGACGAGCCCGTCTCCGCACTCGATGTGTCCATCCAGGCCGGCATCATCAACCTGCTGCACGACCTGAAGAATCGCCTAGGCATCTCCCTGGTGTTCGTCGCCCACGACCTCTCCGTGGTGCGCCACCTCTCCGACAAGGTCGCCGTGATGTACAAGGGCGACTTCGTGGAATACGGCCCCACGGACGAAGTCTTCGACAACCCGCAACACGCCTATACCCGCGCGCTGCTCTCCGCCATCCCGGTGCCGGATCCAGCCGTGGAACGTGACCGGGTACGCGAGATTTACCAGCCCGCCGAAACCCCGGCTTAGCAAGACTTATAACTAAATACTCACCTTTGTCTCCATGTTTCCTCTCGAAAGGACACACATATGAATATGAAGCTCCGCAGGACCGCCCTCGCAGTGGTCACCGCCTCTGCCCTCATCCTGACCGGCTGCGCCTCCGATGGCGGCTCCGGCTCCGATGGATCAGGGAATTCCGCCTCCGGCGAGAAGCTCGACGTCAAGCTGGACGGCTCCTACAACCCCAAGGACCGCTCCGAGCTCAAGGAGGGTGGCGAGCTGCGCTTGGCTATCGACGAGATCTCCCAGCAGCAGAACACCTTCCAGGCCGACGCCACCTCATACACCCTGAGCCTGTGGAAGTACTACAACCCGCAAATTGGCCTCTTCGATGGCGCGGGTGAGTTCCACGTCAACAATGACTACATCACCGACGTCAAAGACGAAGAAAAGGACGGTAAGACCGTCGTCACCTTCACCATCCACGAGAAGGCGCAGTACAACGACGGCACCCCGATTGACTGGAAATCCTTTGAGAACACGTGGAAGTTCAACAACGGTGAGAACAAGGACGTCAACGTTAGCGCCACCGACGGCTACGAGCTCATCGAGTCCGTCAAGCCGGGTGAGAACGACAAGCAGGCCGTCATCACCTTTAAACAGGCCTATCCGTGGTGGCAGGGTCTGTTCAACGTCCTGCTCCCGCCACAGGTTGACTCCGCGGAGAAGTTCAACGAGGCCTACCTGGGCAAGGTCCACCCGGAGTGGGGTGCGGGCCCGTACAAGGTCGAAAGCGTCGACTTCAAGAACGGCAGCGCTACCTTCGTTCCGAACGAGAAGTGGTGGGGTGATAAGCCATTCCTAGACAAGGTGACCTACCGCCAGATGGAGGACCAGGCCTCAATCAACGCGTTCAAGGCCGGCGAAATTGACGCCACCGGCGTGGCCAACAAGGAACGCCTGGCGGCCGTAAAGGACATGCCAGACGTTGAAATTCGCACCGCCATGACCCCAGGCAAGAACCTGTACACGCTCAACTCCAAGAACGAGATCCTCTCTGATATCAAGGTGCGCGAAGCCATCATGACCGGCATCGACCGCGCCACGCTCTCCGGCATCCGCTTCAACGGACTCAACGGCTACACCGAGGACCTGCCAGGTTCCTTCAACCTCTACCAAACCCAGAAGGGCTACGAGGACAACGTCGGCGCAGTCATTTCTTTCGATCCAGAGAAGGCCAAGTCGCTCCTCGATGAGGCCGGCTGGAAGGAAGGCGGCGACGGTATCCGCGAGAAGGACGGCAAGAAGCTGTCCATGCGCTACACGCTGCTGGGAGATTCATCCATCAGCAAGGCCATGGCCACCGCCACCCAAAAGATGATGAAAGATATCGGCGTGGACCTGAAGGTGGAGGAACGCCCAGTCTCTGACTTCTCCGAGATCACCTCCAAGTACGACTTCGATATTCTGCCTATGGGTTTCTCCTCCGGCGATCCCTTCGGTGTCGCTTACTTCGGCCAGACCTATCGCACCGGCTCCCAGCTCAACCGCTCCGGCACGGGCACACCAGAACTGGACAAGAAGATCGACGAGCTATCCCAGATCGCTGACCCAGACGAGCAGATCAAAGAATCCAATAAGCTGGAGAAGGAAGCCCTTGCCCAGTACGGCATCATTCCTATCTTCAACGGCCCGACCATGGTTGCGACCCACCCCGATATCGCAAACTTCGGCGCCAACTCCTTCGCCGTCATCGAGGTGGAGAACATCGGCTACACCAAGTAAGTAACGGCCGCCTAGCACCACCCAAGGCAGCAAAGAGGGCCTTCCCCAAGCGGGAAGGCCCTCTTTTTATGTGCTGAGCTTAGTCTTAAGCGCTGTGCTTAGTTATTGCCCTTGTTGAGCTGGTTGCGCAACTGGTCAAAATAGTCGCGCGCGCTCTGCGGCTGGTTATTGCCCTGCGGCGGGGAAGGGAAGCTCGGAATCTGGCTAAAGCCCTGGCCCTGCTGCGGTGCGTTCTGCACCTGCTGCTGTGCTTGTTGCTGCGCGCGCTGCGCCTGCTCCATCATCTCAGCTTCGCGGCGGGCGCGCTCATCGCGCTCACGGCGCTCCTGCTCCTCGCGGCGGCGACGTGCAGCACCGGAATCCTCGCGGCTGTGCTTGTTCTCGGACAGGGAAACCGACGGCTTCGGCGCTTCATTAATAGCGTTGGTGGACAGCAGTGCGTCGCGCATACCACCGAAGAGATCCTGCATGCCGCCCGGATTAGACGGCATGTAGAGCACATTGGTGTGGGCGCGGTCGGCCACGTCTACCATGGCGTCGAGGTACTGGGAGACCAGCATGAGGGTCTCGGGGTTCTCTTGCACGCCGGCAGCACGCAGCAGCTCATACTGCTGAGCAATACCTTCGACGATCTCCTTACGCTGGTCAGCCACACCGCGGCCCTGCAGCTTCTTGGCCTCGGCCGCGCCTTCGGCCTCCTTGACCACGCGGATCTTCTCGGCCTCTGCCTGGGCAACGGCTGCCTCGCGCTCACGCTGTGCGGCGTTAATGGAGTTCATGGACTCGCGCACGCGGGCATCCGGGCGGATATCGGTGACCAGGGTATTGACAAAGTTCCAGCCGTAGGCGGCCATGTTATCGCGCAGGGACATCGCCACGTTGCGGGCGATGGTGTCCTTGGAGGAGAAGGAATCATCCAAGTCCATGTTGGCAACCGAAGAGCGGACATTGTCCTGAACATAAGCCACGATCTGCTGCTCGTGGTTAGACAGAGTGTAGAAGGCCTGACGCTCGCTGCCCTGAACTACCTCGTACTGCACAGCAACGGGGATCTGGACGAAGACGTTGTCCTTGGTCTTGGTTTCCACCATGACGTCGAGCTGACGGATCTGCAGGCTGATCTTGGCGCGCACGCGGTCGACATAAGGCACCTTGAAGTGCAAGCCCGCGTGAGCAACGTTCACGAACTTACCCATCCGCTCAATGATGGCGGCCTCCTTCGTCCGGACGATGTAGAAACCGTCGAAGGCGGTGGCAATAATAATTAGAAGAATCACGCCGATGACGATGAGTCCGCCCATAGGCTTATCCTTTCTGCTTCGGTTGGATTTTCCTAACCAGTTTGCCACACGGTGACCACCACCACATCTTGGGGGAGATTGCTCCCCGAACGCACTCGACGCCCGTTAACGCTCGTCAGCCGCCCGGAAGAGCTCGCCCAAAATCCCCGCGCCGTCTTCGCTAATACCGTTGTGCTGGAAGCGGTTGGTCACCACCGGGCGCAAATCGCGGTAGGTCTCCCCCGTGGCCAGGGAATCTTCGAAGGGCACGAAGATATCGTCAAGGTAGATGGCGGCGGAGGCGATAACGGGGGCGTCGGCAAGCGCGGCAGCATCGTACGGCGAACTTGCCCACTCGTGGACGGCGAGCTCCTCGGCGGCCTGCTTGAAGAGGCGCAGCGCCGGGTCCTCGTCGAACTGCCAAGGGAAAATGTGCTCGCCGGTCAGATAGGTGCCTTCCTCGGCGAACTCGGGGAATTCCTCGCGCACGCGGTGCGCCGCCCAGCCGGTCACAGCCTGGCCGCCCACGCCACCGTAAATGGACTCATGGATGGCCGCGTAGAGAGGCCCAGCCTGGAAGCTCACGCGGCTACCGACGTTGTTGAGGAAGTCCGAACGCAAGCGCTTCTCGCCGTTCACGGTGCGGAAAGGCTCCTCCAGCAGGTAGCCCAGAGAATCGAATCCGGTACCGCGGCCCAGTTCGATGCCGATAGTGCGGAAGCGGCGGGAGGACAGGCGCTCCCCTGTCGGCAGCAGCTCTTCCGAGTTGTCCAGGTGGTGGATGAGCTCCTCAATGCGCGCTTGAGCCCACGGGAACTGGGCATAGAAACGTTCGTGACGCACCTTGAGCTTGGCAAAAGTCGTGCGGTAGAGATCATCCGCACCCTTAGTCAGGGTGGGCAGGCCGCCGGTGAGAAAGACACGGCCGATGGAATCGGGGAACATCGAAATATAGGCGGTAATGATGAAGCCGCCAAAGGATTGGCCGTAGAGATCCCAGGAGTCCTCGCCGAGGTGCTCGCGCAGCCGCTCGGCATCGCGCACGATATTCTCCTGCCGCAGCTGTGCCAAGCGCTGCGCCGTGCGATCCTCAGCTGGGCTGAGCTCATCGATACGGTGGCTGCGCCCAGTGCCGCGCTGGTCCATGAGGATCCAGCGGTAGCGCTCCAGGCCTTTCCCGATGAGCCCAGTGGCACCCGTCGGCCGCGGCGCCGGGAAACCCGGCCCGCCCTGGTTATAGAGCAGCGCCGGGTAATTCTCACCGCCCGGCGGGATGATCTCCCGGGCGTAGAGCTCGAACTCCCCCGCGGCTGGATTGTCATAGTCCCAGGGGACGGTGATGGTGTGTTCATTGATGGTGTGGCCGAAGCGTTTCATGCTTCTAGTAGACCACGAAACCTTCCTTGCGGAACACCTCGCGGATCTTCTCCACGTCCTCTGGCTTCGGCGGCTTCGTATCCTCCAAGGTGTACGGGTAGCCCAGCTCGTGCCACTTGTCCGCGCCCATGTTGTGGAAGGGCAGCACCTCGACGCGCTCGACGTTGCTCTTCCAGCGGGAGACAATTTTGGCCACGTTGGCGACGTTCTCGGGGCCGTCGGTAAGCCCCGGCACCACCACGAAGCGGATCCAGACTGGCTTGCCTATGGCGTTGAGGCGATCCCCAAAGTCGATCGTCGGCTGCAGCTCGCGGCGGGTGACCTTCTTATAGGTCTCCTCGTCACCGGACTTGACGTCCAAGAGCACCAGGTCGATGTTGTCCAGGTCCTCATCGCGCAGGCGCGCGCCGAGGTAACCCGAGGTGTCGATCGTGGTGTGGATGCCTGCATCGTGGACTTCCTTGAGCACACGCCGTGCGAAGGCGATCTGGAAAAGCGGCTCACCGCCCGAGATGGTCAGGCCGCCCCCGGAGGCGTTGAAGATGGGCTTATAGCGTTTAATGCGCTTGACCACATCCTCGATGCGCTCCAACGTTCCGACCTTCATTTCCATAGTGTCGGGGTTGTGGCAATACTGGCAGCGCAACGGGCAACCCGACATGAACATGGTCATGCGTGTTCCAGGCCCATCCACGGCCGTCACCAGCTCCCAGGAGTGCACGAGCGCAACATCGCCAGAGCGGCGGGCCTGCATCAACTCCGGGCGGGTGTAGCCCTCGAGGTCGTTATCCGTTCCTAAACCGGCGGCGGCGCCGCGCACCTTCTCCCCTTCTTCAGGGTTGAGGTGCACGACGCCGGTAATGCCATCTGCCATTTAGGAGCCCTGGTGGAAGGTACGGGAGATGACGTCGAGCTGCTGCTCGCGGGTGAGCTTCACGAAGTTCACCGCGTAGCCGGAAACACGGACCGTGAGGTTCGGGTACTTCTCCGGGTGCTCAACGGCGTCCTCCAGGGTGGACTTGTCCAGGACGTTGATGTTGGCGTGGTAGAGGCCCGAGTTCATGTTGTTGGCGGTGCGGCTGGCCTTCATGGAAGCGAGACGCTCGTCGAAAGTTTTGGTTGCCATGTTGTGTTCTCCTTAGGAAGTGGTGTGGATGTGGTCTATTCGGAATCCATGATGAAGCCGGCGTCGAGGACGCCCACCAGGTTGGTGATGCGCTCCTCCGGGGTGCGGCCCAATCCGGACGGGGTGATGGTGTTGGTCAGCGAGATGCCGTCGAGTGCATCCTTGTAGTCCAGCTTGCCTACCGACAGCATGGAGGCAACCATGCCGTGGCTATCCGCGCCGTTCTCCGGGTTGGCGCCCGGCGCGAACGGGGTGCCCGCCTCGTGGCCTGACGGGAAGGCACCGGTGGCCTTGCCGTAGACAACGTTGGAGGTAATGGTCAGCACCGACTGGGTGGGGATGGCGTTGCGGTACATCGGGATGGCCTTAATCTTCTCCATCACGGTGTGAACGATGGTGGCGGCGATGTCATCGGCGCGGTCATCATCGTTGCCGTAGAACGGGAAGTCACCTTCCGTCTTGTAGTCCACGATCAGACCAGTCTCATCACGCACCGGGTAGACCTTGGCGTACTTGATGGCGGAAAGCGAGTCAGCCACGATGGACAGGCCGGCGATACCGCAGCCCATGGAGCGCACGATATCGGAGTCATGCAGCGCCATCTCGATGGCCTCGTAGGCGTACTTGTCGTGGCAGTAGTGGATGATGTTGAGGGCCTCAACGTAGGTGCCCACAACCCAGTCCAGCATCTCCTCGTACTTCTGCCAGACCTCGTCGAAGTCGAGCGGTCCATCGCCCTTGATGGGCTCGTAACCGTCGACGACCTGCTTGCCACTGACCTCGTCGCGGCCGCCGTTGATGGCGTAGAGCAGGGCCTTCGCAGCGTTGACGCGGGCGCCGAAGAACTGCATTTGCTTGCCGACGGCCATCGGGGACACGCAGCACGCAATTGCGGCGTCGTCGCCCCACTGCTCACGAATCTGCTTATCGGACTCGTACTGGATCGAGGAGGTCTCAATCGAGATGTGGGCGCAGAATTCCTTGTAGCCCGCCGGCAGCTGCGGATCCCAGAAGATGGTGATGTTCGGCTCCGGGGACGGGCCCAGGTTGATCAGCGTCTGCAGCAGACGGAAGGAAGTCTTGGTCACCATGTGGCGGCCATCGTCGCCAAAGCCAGCATCGGACCAGGTTGCCCAGTACGGGTCACCGGAGAAGATCTGGTCATAGTCCTCGGTGCGCAGGAAGCGGACGATGCGCAGCTTGAGCACCAGCTGGTCGATGATTTCTTGGGCGTCTTCCTCGGTGATGATGCCAGCGGCAAGGTCGCGCTCGAAGTAGCAGTCGAAGAATGCGGAGAGGCGGCCGATGGACATGGCGGCGCCGTCCTGGGACTTAATGGAGGCCAGGTAGCCAAAGTAGGTCCACTGCACTGCCTCGTGGGCGGTCTTCGCGGGCTTCGAGATATCGAAGCCATAGGACTCAGCCATGACCTTGAGCTTCTTCAGCGCCTTGATCTGCTCGGCGTGCTCCTCGCGGTAGCGCGCCCAGTGCTCGGAGAATCCGATATCACCGACTGCGTGCTTGGATGCCTCCTTCTCAGCGATGAGGTAATCCACGCCGTAGAGGGCCACGCGGCGGTAGTCACCAATGATGCGGCCACGGCCATAGGCATCCGGCAGGCCGGTGATGATGTGAGAGGAACGCGCTGCGCGGATGCGCGGGGTGTAGATATCGAAGACCGCGTCATTGTGGGTCTTGCGGTAGCGAGTGAAGATCTTTTCTACGTCTGGGTCAACTTCCTTGCCGGCCTCGAAGATAGCCTGCTTGACCATGCGCCAGCCGCCGTTGGGCATCATGGCGCGCTTCAGCGGAGAATCCGTCTGCAGGCCCACGATGACGTTGTCGTCCTCACAGATGTATCCGGCCGGGAAAGCATCGATATCGCTCGGGGTGTGGGTATCCACGTCGAAGATGCGCTTCTGGCGCTCGATGGACAGGTAGTTCTCCTCCAGGTGATTCCACACATTCTTGGTCTTCTCGGTGGGTCCAGCAAGGAAGGAGGAATCCCCGTCATAAGGGGTGTAGTTGCGCTGGATAAAATCACGAACGTCAATGTTCTCAGTCCACGGGCCGGGCTCGAAGCCCTTCCATGCCTCGAACTGCACGGACTGTTCAGTTGCGGTGGTCACTATATTGACTCCCTTCGTAGTTCACACGACGCGTAATGCTTAGTCGTAGAAGGGCTTTAGGTGACTTCAATTCACGGGCAATTCGGTCAACCCGTCCGTCACCGAACCCCTCTCTGTAGCCCATCCTAGGGGCACAGCCACATAAGCTCATATCGCTAAATGCGTGCCACACACCACCCTTCGAGCCAGTTTAGGCACTGCACAGGTCAGCTCCGCCATAGGTAACGGCCGTACGGTTGGATGCGGGGGTAAAGCACCCCCTGACGTGGCCTTTCTCACACCTTTTGGGGCGGGCTCTTGGTGCGTGTCCTTGCCGCGCTCTATTGTTATGCGCAGTATCCTCGTCTCGCTTTTTAGCAAGGAGCCTCCCCGCGTGTCCGACATCGCAACCGCCCCTCAGCCCACACACCCGGTCGACGCCATCCCACCAGCCCCGAAGTTGGCAGCGCTCGGACTCCAGCACGTCCTCGCATTTTATGCTGGCGCGGTCATCGTCCCGCTGCTTATCGCGGGCTCGCTGGGGTTGGATGAGGCCACAACGATCCACCTCATCAACGCCGACTTGTTGACCTGTGGTCTGGCGACGTTGATCCAAGCGGTGGGCGTCGGCAAGCACATCGGCGTTCGCCTGCCCATCATCCAGGGCGTGACCACCACGGCGGTCAGCCCCATCATTGCTATCGGACTCAGCGCGGGTGACCAGCCGCTGCCTACGATTTATGGCGCAATTATTGCCGCCGGTATCTTTACGTTTTTCGCCGCGCCGGTCTTTGGACGAGTGCTCAAATACTTCCCGCCGATTGTCACCGGCACCGTGCTCTTGGTCATGGGTACATCGTTGCTGGCGGTATCTGCAAATGACTTTGTCAATTACGCCGACGGGGTCCCGGCCGCGCGCGATCTGCTGTATGGCTTCGGCACGCTGGCCATCATCATCGTGGTTCAGCGCTTCTTCCGTGGCTTCCTGGGGACGCTGTCGGTGCTGCTTGGTTTGATCATCGGCACCGCTTTGGCACTCGTGTTGGGTGATACATCCTTCGACGGCGTGCGTGAGGCCGACGCCATCGGCATGACTACCCCCTTCTACTTCGGTATGCCGAAGTTCGACATCATGGCGATTCTCTCCCTCATCATCGTCATGATCATCACCATGGTGGAAACCACCGGCGATGTTTTCGCCACCGGTGAGATTGTAAAGAAGCGCATCAAGCGCGATGACGTTGTGCGCGCCATCCGCGCCGATGGCCTCTCCACCACCCTGGGCGGCGTGATGAACTCCTTCCCGTATACCTGCTTCGCGCAAAACGTCGGCTTGGTTCGCCTGACCGGTGTGAAATCGCGCTGGGTGGCAGCATCGGCAGCCGGTTTCATGAT
Organism: Corynebacterium sp. HMSC059E07; assembly: GCF_001814395.1. Lineage (NCBI taxonomy): Bacteria > Bacillati > Actinomycetota > Actinomycetes > Mycobacteriales > Corynebacteriaceae > Corynebacterium > Corynebacterium sp. HMSC059E07. Next base: position 2,531 of record NZ_KV816295.1, on the reverse strand, counting down.
CATCCTGGGACTACTGCCCAAGGCCGCCGCCGTGGTGGCGGCTATCCCCTCCCCGGTACTCGGCGGTGCCTCGTTAGCGCTCTTCGCCAACGTTGCCTGGGCCGGCCTGCAGACCATTGCGAAAGAAGACATCACCGACGGCCGCAACGCCGCCATCGTTACCACCGCGCTGGGCTTGGCCATGCTGGTCACCTTCAAGCCGGACGTCGCCACCGCCTTCCCGGAGTGGGCGCAGATCTTTGTCTCCTCCGGAATGTCCATCGGCGCGATTACGGCGATTCTTCTCAATTTGCTGTTCTTCCACGTCGGTGCGCAGTCGGGTGATGATGTCAGCCGCCTCGACGGCGCCGGCGTCTCGCTTAAGGAGCTCAACGAGATGGAGCGCGACAGCTTCGTCAGCGCCCTGCGCCCGCTCTTTAACAACGAGACCTGGCCGCTTGAGGCCGCCTGGGAGCTGCGCCCCTTCCAAGACGTCAGCCAGCTGCGGGAAGCAATCCAGGTTGCGGTGCTCACCGCCCCGAGTGAGAAGCACCGCGCACTGATCCACGACTACCCGGCGATGGATGAGCTGCTGCTTGTCGACGCTGACTCGGCCGCCACCATCTCCGCCGACCGCGGTTCCCTGGCCTTGGATGACCTCGATGATGTACAGACGCAGCAGCTTATCGACGTTTCAACAGCCTACCGCGAGCGCTTCGACATGCCCTTTGTGGCATACCTAGACACTAACGACTCGGCCGACCGCGTCATCGATGCGGGCGTGCGCCGCTTGTCCAACTCGGATGAGCTGGAACAGCGCGTGGTCTTGAGCGAAATCATCGAGATTGCCAACGACCGCTTCGACATCCTCCTCGCGGACGCCAACCCAGTTCGGGCTTATTGGGACCGCAAGTTCACGGAGGTCGAGTGACCAGAAGTCACTCGACGTAGAAAAGGTTCATTCCACGTACAAGGCCACTCGACGTAAAAGAAGGTTCATTCCGCCTTCAAGGTCACTTGGCGGGCGAAGGTTTGTGGAACTCCATGGTGACCTGGGCTTCGGAGTCCACTCCGCGAATGATCCCTTCATAAAAGCTTCGGGCTTGGTCTTCTAAGAGCTCGCGGTTGTCGTTGATGTCCTTGCGCTTCTTATCGGCGCTGAGGACGTCCGACACTGTGGATGCGGCGTCGAGTGGCTGCGTGGTCCAGCTGAGAACTCCGTTGTTCTCCACGGCGGTCTTAAACTCCTCGTCCATGTGCCCGATGAAGATGAAGTCCGGAATGTGGACCGTGTAGGAATGCTCGCCGGTTTCGGTGACACTCACGTCCTTACCCTCAATACCAAGCTTGGCTTTGTAGGAATACTGCACAAACTGGGTGCGGTCGGTCCACGGAACCCTCACGCCAAATACCTGCCCGGCGGAGGACTTCTCCGTGAGTCCTTGGATACCGAGGCTAAGCAAGACGACTTGCTCCTCGCGCTCGACTGCGTTGATTACCTGCGAATTGGTTGACTCTACCGGCGCGGTGTACACCTCATGTGGTTGACGCACGGCATACACACCTAAGCCGGCACAGGCGAGTGAAAGAAGCACCACCAACGCGATGAGCGTGGTGCTGAGTTTGCGAGGAGACATGAGGCTTAGCCCTTCGTGCGTAGTAGAGATAGCTACGCTCCAGATTAGTCTCCGCAGATTTAGTACACGTCACCTGCAGTCACCGAGACGAGAGCCTGCTGCTCAGCGAAAGCAGCAAAAGCCATTAACAGGGTGTCGATATGCGTGCGCAGGTGACGATCCATGACCACCGAGCCCGACTTCCGAAGGCGCTCTTCGGCGACCCCGTTGACGTCGCCAAGCACCAGCACAACCTGGCCGGGAAGAATACCAGCGAATTCTGTGGCGTCGACAATCACGCCGTCGCACGCACGCGCTTCCGCTTCGCTACCGATCCACCGGACAGAGACTCCTTGCGGCGCATAAGCGGCGATGTCATCAGCGAGCCGTTTGCTCATCATAAGCCCAAAGGTTATGGTCTTGCGCATTTCAATCATCTTCCTTAATCGTGCATGACGTGGCTTTTTACCTTGACAAGCTACAGATTAAAGATTGAAGCGTTCACCGACCATGGTCATTTCATGCCGATACAATCAAGCCCATGGACAAGGAAGAACGCCAGCGCAGAATCATTTGGGCCGTTGACTCAGGAAGCAAAACGGTCAGCCAATTACAAGAACTCACCGGAGCTTCCGCTATTACCATCCGCCGCGACCTCACGGCGCTGGAAGAAGTAGGGGCCCTCGAACGATTTCACGGAGGAGCGCGCCCCGCGGTTCGAAGGGGCGCCCGCTATCCCCTGGAGGTACGCCGAAAAGAGGATCCCGCCGGCAAACGGGCGATTGCTACGGAGGCTGCCCGCCTCGTTGAACCAGGCTCCTGCGTGCTCGTTGACTCAGGGACAACACCAACTGCCGTTGCCCGCAATCTCGCCGGCATGGACATCACAGCACTAGCGATGTCGGACCTGACCCCTGTTTGGTAGACACCTGATAT
>NZ_KV816294.1:0-849 GCF_001814395.1 Corynebacterium sp. HMSC059E07 | reverse complement strand
GGGTTCGTATCCTTGGAGTCGATGAACACGTATGGAAACACACCAGAAAACCAGGCCAGGCATCAAACCTGGTGACCATACTTGTTGACCTCACCCCGCTGGTGGACGGGCGTGGGCCTGCTCGTTTGTTAGACATGCGACCGGGCAGGTCCGCAGATGTGCTCAGCGGGTGGCTTAAAGAGCGCGACCCCAGCTTCCGGGAGCAGATACAGGTGGTGACCATGGATGGGTTCACCGGATATGCCACCGCAGTCGAGGAACAACTACCACAAGCGGACAAAGTCATGGACCCTTTCCATGTGGTGCATCTGGCAGCCGACAAGCTCACCAGTTGCCGACAAAGACTCCAACGTGAGACCACCGGGCGCCGCGGACGCAAAGATGACCCACTGTACAAGCACCGGCGCACGCTGTTGACCAGGACGAACTATCTCACCGAGCGGCAAAAGCAACGCTTAGAAATGCTGTGGGCCACCGATGACGACTACGTGTGCCTGGAAGTAACGTGGTTGGTCTACCAAGACATGATCACAGCGTACGCGCATCCGAGGAAATCGGAAGGCAAAAAGCTTATGGAACGCATCATCCACACCCTGCGCAAAGGACTACCAAAAGGCTTAGAAGAGCTCGCCCAACTGGGACGCACCCTGTGGCGACGACGCAAAGATGTGCTCGCCTACTTTGATATCGGTGCATCCAACGGCCCCGTCGAGGCAATCAACGGCAGACTCGAACACCTACGCGGCATCGCCCTAGGTTTCAAAAACCTCAACCACTACATCTTGCGGTGCCTGATCCACTCCGGACAACTACAGGACAAAATCAACGCACTCTAAAACCGGAAGGGCC
>NZ_KV816293.1:0-111021 GCF_001814395.1 Corynebacterium sp. HMSC059E07 | reverse complement strand
CACCCCGCTACGCACCCCGAAACCGGAAGAGCCCTAAAACTCCATGAGCTACACCGCGACCGACACGGCGTCTCTGGGCGCCACGGCACGTGAACTCGCGCTCAGCTTTCCCTTGCAGTGCCTTGTCCCCGCCGTGGTCCTGACCGTCGTAGGAGTGACCTGCCGCCACCTCATCACGCGAGTCCGCCCCAGCATTTTCGGCGATGCCGGCCTCTCCCTGCACCGCGCGGCCCTCGCCAGCGCCCTTGCGGGATTGGCCGTGGGCGCGGTGTCCTTTCTTCCCCTGCATTTTGGGCCTATCGTCATACTCTCATCGGCGCTGTTCTCGCTGTGTGCCGCGCTCATCGCGTGGAGCGCGCGCGAGTCCTTTTCTGCCGCCGGCATGGGGATTGGTGTGATGATGCTGACCGTCGGTGCGGTCAATGTGGTGCTGTTGCTTGTCGACGCCGCCTGGGGCCCCATCCCCGAGCCTCACACCACGGGCACGGACTTCGGCATTATGTGGGTGCTTTATGCACTGCCGGGCCTCGTCGCCGCGGGATTGGCCGCAGCCTTAAGCACCATGCCGGCCAAGGAAGCCGCCCGGATTCGCCGCGCGGAACAGGCGCGCGCTGCGGCGCAGGACTCTACCTCGCTTCACTCGACCTCGCTTCGGCTACGCCGAAGCGTCACCACTAGGTAGTTGCCCGCACCTTAATTCAACAATTCGGCTTAGTAATCACGGGGCGCACGCGGCGCACGGCGCACAGGCTCCCGGGTCTCGCGCACAGCGCTTCGTCCCTCACCATGTGATTCACCGCGGGAACGCACGCCGGCGCCCCGCCGCAGCGCGGAGCGATCGTTGTTGACAGTACGCAAGAGATCGGACAAGGTGGTCTCGAACTCCCCGAGCTTGGCGTCAACGAATTCATCGCACTCGGTGCGCAGGCGGTTGGACTCAGAGTGCGCGGTCTCCACAATGCGGTGCGCCTCATCGTCGGCGCGGCGCACAACCTCGGATTCGGAGACCAAACGGTCCTGCTCGGCTTGGCCTGCTGCGACGGCGCGCTGGTACTCCTCATCCGCCTGGGCGCGGGTGCGCTCGGCGTCGGAGCGTGCGTTCTCTACGAGGTTGGTGGCCTCATCTTCCGCCTGGGCTACCAAGGTGGTGGCGCGGTGTTGAGCGTCGGCAAGCATGGCGTCTGAGTCCTCACGCGCACGGGCAACGGTGTCATCGGCCTCGGCGGTGGCCTCAGAAATAATCTGCTCCGCGCGCTCCTCAGCACCCTGGAGGATCTCGTCCTGCTTGTCTAGGACGTCCTGGGCGTCATCCATTTCAACGGGGAGGGCGTTGCGGAGATCGTCGAGAAGCGCCAGCATTTCGTGGCGCGGAACCATGCAGTTGGAGGTCATGGGAACGGCATAGGCCTGTTCCAGATTGCGAACAAGTTCATCGAGGGACTCAAATACGCGGTACATGGCACCAGCCTATCCAAGCGCACGCACACTGCGACGTATCCCACGCGGGAAGAAATGGCGAAAACCTCCCCGGCAAGCGAGGAGGTTAAGCGCGGATACAGAGATAAGGAAACGGCTAGATTACGCCTTGGGCCAGCATGGCGTCGGCCACCTTCTTGAAGCCGGCAATGTTGGCGCCCGCCACGTAGTCACCTTCCAGGCCGTATTCCTTGGAGGTCTTGTCGATGTTGCGGAAGATATTGGACATGATCTCATGCAGGCGCTGGTCGGTGTACTCGAAGGACCAGGAGTCGCGGGATGCGTTCTGCTGCATCTCCAGCGCGGAGGTTGCCACACCGCCCGCATTCGCGGCCTTGCCCGGCGCAAAGGCGATTCCGCTCTCCCCGAAGTAGTGCGCGGCTTCCGGGGTACACGGCATGTTTGCACCCTCAGCAACGTAGCGGATGTGGTTCTTTACTAGGAGCTTGGCGTCATCGCCGTCGAGCTCGTTTTGGGTCGCACACGGCAGGGCAACGTCGGCGCTGATCTCCCATACGTTGCCGCCCTCGTGGTACTCCACGCCCGCGCCAGCCTCGCCGGCGTAGGTAGAGATGCGCTCGCGGCGTACTTCCTTGATGTCTTTGAGCAGCTCCAAGTCCACGCCGTTCGGCGTCGTGATGTAGCCGGAGGAATCGGACATCGCCACGACGGTTCCGCCGAGCTGCTGAACCTTCTCGGCGGCGTAGATAGCAACGTTGCCGGAGCCGGAAACAATGACTTTGGCGCCGTCGAAGGACTCGCCGTGGGTCTTCATCATCTCCGAGGTCAGATACACCAGGCCGTAACCGGTGGCCTCAGTGCGCACGAGGGAGCCACCCCAGGTCAGCCCCTTGCCCGTGAGGACCCCGGACTCGTGCTTGTTTTCTAAGCGGCGGTACTGGCCAAACAGGAATCCGATTTCGCGGCCGCCCACGCCGATATCGCCGGCCGGCACATCGCGGTACTCACCGATGTGGTTGTGCAGCTCCGTCATGAAGGACTGGCAAAAGCGCATGACCTCGGCTTCGGACTTGCCCTTCGGGTCGAAGTCAGAACCGCCTTTGCCGCCGCCGATGGGAAGGCCGGTCAGCGAGTTCTTAAAAATCTGCTCGAAGCCAAGGAACTTGATGATGCCCAGGTTCACGCTCGGGTGGAAGCGCAGGCCGCCCTTGTACGGGCCGAGGGCCGAGTTGAATTGCACGCGGAAGCCGCGGTTGACCTGAATCTGGCCGTTGTCATCCACCCACGGGACACGGAAGATGAGCTGGCGCTCGGGTTCGCACAGCCGCTCGACCAAGCCATAATCAGCGTAGTGAGGGTCCTTGTTGAGGACGATCTTGAGGGAATCCAGGACCTCAGCGAGCGCCTGGTGGAATTCCGGTTCACCAGCATTGCGCTTGAGAAGCTTGCTGTAATAGTCGGAGATTTGCTGGTCGATGGACATGGCAATCCTTTCATTCGGCACCGTGTTTAGCTGCTGGTGCGTCCTCCGTTGAACAACCGCTAGTTTTCTATCAATCGACCTAAATTGCAAGACGAGCGTACGGGGAAATTTATTAAAGGCAGGTCAGAGGGCGAAAATTTTTTCCCGTTTCCGCTTCCATATACTCATGTGCATGCGCATACTTGTTGCCCCCGACTCTTTTAAAGGCACCGCCACTGCCGCCGAAGCCGCTGCCGCCATTGCTTTGGGCGCGCGCCGCGCCCTCGGCTCCTCCCCGCACGCCGCTACGGCACAGGTAACCACTCTCCCTATGGCCGATGGTGGCGAGGGCACCGCGGAGGTACTCGCCAGCGCTGCCGTTCACCGCGACGGTACGGCGGGCCAGACCATTACGCTGCCCACCACCGATGCCATCGGGCGCCTCACCGAGGCCAGCTACCAGCTCGTGGGTGACACGGCCTTCATCGACGTCGCGGCGGCCACCGGCCTGCCCGCTGTCTCCGACGCCCTCGATCCGCTCCACGCGGATTCCTATGGCACGGGAGTGCTGCTTGCCGACGCCGAATCGCGCGGCGCCAAGCACATCGTCTTGGGACTTGGCGGCAGCGCCAGCATCGACGGCGGGCTCGGCATCCTCGCCGCGCTCGGCGCCGCCGCCCACGATTCCCGCGGCTACGCCCTGCCCAAAGGCGGCGCCCCGCTGGTCAACCTCGATCACATCGACACCGCACAGCTCAACATGAAGGCGGCGATGATGGACTACACCTTGGTTACGGACACCCGCGCCGTGCCCATCCAGGCCGCGACGATGTACGGCCCTCAAAAGGGCGCCGAGGGCGAACAGGTGGCACTGCTCGCCGGCGCGATGCTGAAGCTATGCGAGGTTACGGATACCGACCCGCAAGCGGAGTTCTTGGGTGCCGCCGGCGGCATCCCCATCGCCTTAAGCTGGCTCTCACGCACACTGTGGGACACGGCGGAGCACTGCCGCATCGTTCCCGGCGGGCGCTATGTGGCCGAGGCACTCGACCTGCCCGCGCGCATCGCCGAGGCCGATCTCGTCCTCACCGGCGAGGGGCGTTTCGACGATCAATCGCTCACCGGAAAAGTCGTGGGCACGCTGGCGGAGATGACCGGGCCGCCGACGCTGGGCATCATCGCTGGCTCCGCTACGGCACCGGCGCCGCAAGGCGCGCTCCTAGAGGAGCTCGACGGGGATGAACGCGGGGACGTCGCCCAGCGCTTGAGCTCCGCAGCCGAACGCCTCGTCCACAGCTTTCTACAGAGCTAGCTCTCTGCAGGGGGGCTAAAGCTTCTCTGCAGGACTAAGGGGTTACCTGCACCGCCCACGGGAAGATGGCCGGGCGCTCGTGGGCGAGCTCATCCTCCAGCAGTACGTGATCCTTCGGCAAGACCGAATGCGGAGTTAACAGGCGCGCGAGGACCATGGTCAGCTGGTTAACGGACCCCTTCACGCCATCGACGTCGATGGCGTAGCGGTAAACATTTGCGTCTTCGAGGTCACGTTCTTCATGCTCCTCCCGGTAGGTTTGGCGCAGCTGCTCTTCCAGCCCCTCCGGGAGTGCGGGCTCGTGCACGCGAGTAACCTCAGCAGAGGCCAGCGAGTTATTGTCCACCAGCTTGTGGGTGGCAGTACTAAAGATTTCGGCCACACGCTCGGCTTGGGCATCCGGCACCAGAACATCAAAGTGAATCAATGGCATGTAGGTAACCCTACCCAAATTTGGAGGACAGTAACTATGGCAGATCCCACACTTTCCCGTCTGACCGAGCTCTTAGTGGACGATTCCGTCGATCTCAGCTGGCAACGGGCCTTCTACGAGGATCTGCATGCCCACCCTGAGCTTTCCCATGAAGAGGAACGCACCGCCGGGCGGATTCTGGAACAACTAGAAAACTACGATTGTGAACTCGTCACCGGCATCGGCGGACACGGTATCGTCGCTATCTTCCGCAATGGGGATGGCCCCACCGCGCTGATGCGGGCCGATTTCGATGCCCTCCCCGTAGCCGAGGAAACCGGCGTCCCCTTCGCCTCCACCAACGGCGCGATGCATGCCTGCGGGCACGATGTGCACGCCACCGCGTTGCTCGGCGCGTGCGCGATTCTCGACGCCCACCGCAACGCCTGGCGCGGCACCTTCCTAGCACTGTTCCAGCCCGCCGAAGAATCGTCCATGGGTGCCAAATACATGATCGCCGACGGGCTCACCGAGCGCGTTCCCGCACCGGATGTGTGCTTCGGCCAGCACGTCATGCCGGGCCCCGCCGGGCAAGTCCAATCCACCGCCGGCCCCATCCTGGCCGGCTGCGACTCCCTTCGCATTCGCATCACGGGGCGCTCGGCGCACGCCTCCATGCCGCACGAGGCCATCGACCCCTCCTATGTGGCCGCCATGGTGGTCACGCGTCTGCAGGCCATCGTCGGCCGCGAAGTTCCTCCCCATGACTTCTTCGTCATCTCGGTGGGCGAGCTACATTCGGGTGATAAGAACAACATCATTCCAGGTGGCGCCGAGCTAGTGCTCAACACGCGTTATTACAAACCGGAATTGGCCGAGCGCGTCTATGCTTCCCTCGAGCGCATGGTGCGCGCCGAGTGCGAGGCGTCTGGGTGCCCGGCGGCACCGACCTTCGAATACTTCGCTCACGGCGAGGTCACCGATAACGATGCTGACACTCACCAGGCTGTTCGCGCCGCCTTCGACGAGGTCTTCGGCGAGCTCTCCGTCACCGCCGCGCCCTCCACCGTCTCCGAGGACTTTTGCTATCTCCCGCAGGCCTGGGGCGTGCCTTATTACTTCTGGTTCATCGGCTCCACACCGGAAAACCTCCTCGACAACCCGCCCGTTAACCACCAGGCCACCTTCCTACCGGACTATGAGCCCACGATGCGCTCGGCCACTCGCGCCGGGGCCGCCGCCGTTCTGTCTTTCCTCGGCCGCTAAGCCTCTGTACCCAACGCCACTCGACATCACGGTCTGCGTAAAACGTTGGTCAGTGTCCTGGTCTGCAGGTGCATACAGAACTGGTTAAGCTTGGGAGTTGGTATTTTTCCGCATTTATTTGCCTCAAGTGAAGGGATTCTCATGAGTCAACCCCAGCACTCCGATTTCCAATCCGCAGTTCCTGGACACGTTCGCGCCGCAGCCGGCGTCTCCCCCTCTCGTGCGACCGACCGCAAGTTTTGGTCCGGTCTGTCCTCCTCGGTGATGGAGCAGATTGCAGACAATTGGGAGGCCACCCGCAGCGCCTACGCTGCCACTCGTCAGCAGCACTACTTCTCCGCTGAGTTCCTGCAGGGTCGTGCCCTGCTCAACAACCTCACCAACGTCGGTCTCGTCGATGAGGCCCGCGCCGCTACTAAGGCTGCGGGCCACGAGTTGGCTGATGTCCTCGAAGCCGAGCACGATGCCGCACTCGGCAACGGCGGCTTGGGCCGCCTCGCCGCCTGCTTCCTCGACTCCGCCGTCACCCAGGACTACCCGGTGACCGGCTATGGTCTCTTGTACCGCTATGGCTTGTTCCGCCAGTCCTTCGACAACGGTTTCCAGCGCGAGGAGCCGGATGCATGGATGGAAAACGGCTACGACTTCATCATTCGCCGCGCTTCCGAGCAGCGCCTAGTCCACTTCGACGACATGGACGTGCGCGCCATCCCCTATGACATGCCGATCACCGGTTATGGCACCGATAACGTGGGCACCCTGCGCCTGTGGAAGTCCGAACCCATCGATGAATTCGATTACGATGCTTTCAACTCGCAGCGCTTCACCGAGGCCATCGTCGAGCGCGAGCGTGTCATGGATATCTGCCGCGTGCTCTACCCCAACGACACCACCTACGAGGGCAAGGTCCTGCGCGTTCGCCAGCAGTACTTCTTCGTATCGGCCTCGCTGCAGCAGATGATCGATAACTACATCGAGCACCACGGCGAGGACCTCACCGGCTTCGCTGAGTACAACTGCATCCAGCTCAATGACACCCACCCGGTGCTGGCCATCCCGGAATTGCTCCGCCTGCTTCTCGACGAACACGGGATGGGCTGGGATGACGCATGGAAGGTCGTCACCGAGACCTTCGCCTACACCAACCACACGGTGCTGGCTGAGGCCCTGGAGAGCTGGGAAGTGTCCATCTTCCAGAAGCTGTTCTGGCGCATCTGGGAACTGGTGGAAGAGATCGACCGCCGCTTCCGCGAGGACATGGCCCAACGCGGCTTGGATCAGGGCCGCATCGACTACATGGCCCCGGTATCCGACGGCCACGTCCACATGGCGTGGATCGCCTGCTATGCCGCGTACTCCATCAACGGCGTCGCTGCCCTGCACACCGAAATCATCAAGGCGGACACGCTCTCCGAGTGGCACGAGCTGTGGCCGGAGAAGTTCAACAACAAGACCAACGGTGTGACCCCGCGCCGCTGGCTGCGCATGTGCAACCCGCGCCTGTCCGACCTGCTCACAGAACAAGCTGGCTCCGATGCCTGGGTCACCGATCTGACTGAGCTGGCGAAGCTGGCTCCTTTGGCAGAGGATGAGAAGGTACTGCGCCAACTCATCAATATCAAGCGCGCCAACAAGCAGGATTTCGCCGCCTGGATTGACGCGCACCAGGGCGCAACCGTGGACCCGGATTCCATCTTCGACGTCCAGATTAAGCGCCTGCACGAGTACAAGCGCCAGCTGATGAACGCGCTCTACATCCTGGACCTGTACTTCCGCATCAAGGTCGACGGCGAGACCGTCCCGAAGCGCACCTTCATCTTCGGCGCGAAGGCCGCCCCGGGCTATGTCCGCGCCAAGGCCATCATCAAGCTCATCAACGCCATCGGTGACTTGGTCAACAACGACCCAGCCACCAAGGACGTACTCAACGTGGTCTTCGTTGAGAACTACAACGTCTCCCCCGCCGAGCACATCATCCCGGCCGCTGACGTCTCCGAGCAGATTTCCGTCGCTGGCAAGGAAGCTTCCGGTACCTCCAACATGAAGTTCATGATGAACGGTGCCCTGACCTTGGGCACCATGGACGGCGCCAACGTGGAGATCGTCGAGGCAGTGGGCGAAGAAAACGCCTACATCTTCGGTGCCCGCAACGAGGAGATCCCGCAGCTGCGCGCCGAGTACAACCCGGGTGAGCTCTACAACACGGTTCCGGGCTTGGCACGCGTCCTCGACGCCTTCACCGATGGCACGCTGGGCTCTGAAAATGCGGGCATGTTTGGTGATCTTCGCTCCTCGTTGCTCGATGGATTTGGCGAGCATGCCCAAGACACCTACTACGTTCTTGGGGACTTTGCCGACTACCGCGAGACCCGCGACCGCATGGCAGCCGACTATGACGCTGATGAGCTGGCATGGGCCAAGAAGGCATGGCTTAATATCTGCTACTCCGGCCGCTTCTCCTCCGACCGCACAATCGCCGACTACGCCAACGAGGTGTGGAAGCTGGCCCCGACTCCCATCGCCAACGTCTAGGTAGACGGGGTTAATAGGCGCGCTAGTGCCTATTAACCCTTAGATGGGTAGTCCTTCAAGACTCCTTCAAGGCAAAAGCGCCGCCCCACTCAATTACCCCCTTCCGCCATTGCGGGAAAGAGGCCGAGTGAGGCGGCGTTGCCTTACTGCGCGAGAGCCCTACTTATCGCGCAGCGTCTGACCCAGCTCGTGGACCTGAATCATGTTGGTGTTACCGGAGATTCCAGGAGGCGTACCGGCGATGACGACGATCATGTCGCCTTCCTTGTACTTATCCATCCCCAGCAGCGCCTCATCGATGGCTTCCATCATGTTATCGGTGGACTCCACCGATTCACTCAGGAAGGTCTCGGCGCCCCAGGTCAAAGCCAACTGCGAGCGCACGGCCGGATGCGGGGTAAAGGCAAGCAGCGGCAGCGGCGAGTGCAAACGAGCCACGCGCTTTGCGGTATCACCGGAGGTGGTGAACGCCACGATTGCCTTCGCGTTAAGGCGCTCAGCGATATCGCGTGCGGAGTAGGACACGACACCGCGCTTGGTGCGCGGAACGTGCGTCAGCGGAGGAACGCGGCCACCCTGCTCGGCATTCGCGACGATCTTGGACATGGTGCGCACGACATTCTGTGGGTCGATGCCCACGGACGTCTCGCCGGAGAGCATGACTGCATCGGCGCCGTCGAGCACTGCGTTGGCAACGTCGGACGCCTCCGCGCGGGTCGGCCGCAGATTGGAAATCATGGAATCGAGCATCTGTGTTGCCACGATTACCGGCTTGGCGTTCTCACGCGCAATCTGGATGGCGCGCTTCTGGAACAGCGGAACCTGCTCCAGCGGCACCTCGACGCCGAGGTCACCGCGGGCAATCATGATGGCATCGAATGCCAGCACGATGGACTCGAGGGCATCGACAGCTTCCGGCTTCTCCAGCTTGGCGATGACCGGAACGCGGCGGCCTTCCTCATCCATAATCTCGTGGACCTTGTCCACGTCGGCCGGGGAACGCACGAAGGACAGAGCAATCAGGTCGACACCAAGCTTCAAGGCGAAGCGGAGATCTGCGATGTCCTTTTCCGACAGGGCCGGGACGGAAATGTCCATGCCCGGCAGGGACACGCCCTTGTTGTTCGAGACCGGACCGCCTTCGGTGACCTCACAGACGACGTCGTTGCCATCGACTTCCTTGCACACGACGGCGACCTTGCCATCGTCGATAAGCAGGCGGTCACCCGGCTTCGCGTCCTTCGCCAGGTTCTTGTATGTGGTGGACACGCGGTCGTGCGTGCCTTCCACGTCCTCAACAGTGATGCGGACGATCTCGCCGTCCTTCCACATCTCTTCACCGTTGATGAAGCGACCCAGACGGATCTTCGGACCCTGCAAGTCCGCCAACACACCGACGGCGTGGCCGGTCTCATCGGTGGCCTCGCGGACCCAGCGATAGTTCGCTTCATGATCCGCGTGCTCGCCGTGAGACATGTTCAGACGCGCCACGTCCATGCCCGCTTCAACGAGGCCAAGGATTCCTTCCTTGCTTGCTACCGCGGGACCCAACGTACAAACGATTTTGGTTCTTCTATCCAACATGGAATGCCTTACTCACATCGGGAGCTTCTAACGGTTCCCAAACTACCCCGGTTTACTGGTCTCGGCCACTACGAATGACGCTCATAGCGCGTTTTCAAGCCTCGTCCCGAGTGCTCTCCAGGACTGAGCAAAGCCCCAAATATTCGGCAACAAACGGGAATACCCGGGCACATCTGGGCATTTCGTACTTATCATTCGGAACCTCAGGCTTCCGAATAAGAGCTCAAAAACACCGTGTGTGATCCCGGCTACTTTTTCTGTTTTCAGCGCCTAAAACAGGCAGACGCTACGAAAGCCGTACCTAATTAAAGCCTGCGGAGCCACCATTCTTCTCAACTTCCGCGGAACGAGCGGGATCCACTTCCTCCGGTGACTCCTGCCCACGTGGCAACCGGAAGTACACGATGAGCGCGACAACGAAGCAGACCACCGAAACAATGACGTTGACGCGCAACCCGAAGATGTGCGTGGCCTCATCAGCGCGCATGTTTTCTACAACGAAGCGCCCCGCCGTGTATCCGGCAACGTACAGCGCGAACACACGCCCATGGCCGAGTTTGAACGCCTTGTGCGCCCACAGCAGGAACACACACACCGCCACATTCCACAGCAGTTCATAGAGGAAGGTCGGATGCACTGAGGTCACTACTTCCCCGGTCGAGCGTCCGCTGATTGGTGCGTACGCGCCGCTGTCATTTACTCGGTAGTAGATGTCCAAGGCCCACGGAACCGTGGTTTCACGGCCGTAGAGCTCCTGATTGAACCAATTACCCAAGCGCCCGATAGCTTGGGCCAAGACAAGTCCGGGCGCGACGGCGTCCGCAAATGGCCCCAATGGGATGCCTTTAACCTTGAACATGATCCACACCGCTATTGCGCCCAGCGCCACTGCGCCCCAAATGCCGAGGCCGCCGTTGGTAATCTTCAGCGCATCAACTGGATTGCACGTGGAACAGAAGTACTTTTCGTTATCCGTAATCACGTGGTAGAGGCGCCCACCAATAATTCCGGCCGGTATCACCACCAAGGCCGCATCCCACACCACATCCGGGTTTCCACCGCGGGCAGTATAGCGGCGCAGCGTCATCCACATCGCAACGAGGATGCCGACGATGATGCACATGGCATAAGCGCGAATTGGGACCGGACCTAGATGCCACACGCCTTGCGGCGGAGAGGGAATGTTGGCGAGATTGTAAATTTGCACGGGAAACAGTGTGCCTGAAAATAACGCCCACTACAACGCGTCTAGGTCCTGCGCGAAGGGCACGCCGGATGCTGGCCGGTAGCCACCAAAGAACGCGCCAAGGCCATGGGGTCTTGGGCAGCCATGATGGACTCACCGACCAAGATGGCATCAGCGCCCTGAGAAGCATAAGACAACACGTTTCGCGGGCTATTGACCCCACCCACCGCGATGCGCGTCATGCTCTCAGGAAGACCCGGCGAAATAGTAGAAAAGGCCTCCCGATTAATAGCATCGGAGGCCAAAGACCACGCGTTGATCGCCACGACAGTTCCCCCTGCCTTAATGACGCGATCCACCTCAGCGCACGTACGAACTTCCAGGATGGCGGTCATGCCGAGAGATTCCACGCGGTCTAGGAGAGACTCGAGGCGAGCCTGGTCGAGCAGCTCCACTTGCAGGGGAATCGCATCCGCCCCATAGCACCGCGCCTCATGGATCTGATAGGGGTCGACGATGGTGTCGCGGCATAGCATCGGTATGTCAACGGCGGACCGGGCCGCCCGCATGTCTTCGAGGGAACCGTGGAAGCGGCGGCGATCCGTTTGACACGCCATCACATGCACTCCGGCTTCCTCCAGGCTATGCGCCAACGCTGCCACGGACTGCGGGCTCTCCAAATGCGCAATTTCACCGCCATAAGGTACGGCGCGCTTTATTTCGGTAATGATAGAGCATCCCGGACGCAGCAAAGCCTGTGCAGCATCGCGCGGGGCATCCATGTCTCGGGAACGCGCCTTTACTTCCTTGAAGGGAACGCGGGCCTCCCGCGCGGCGACATCAGCTAGTACGCCGGCCACGAGGTGATCGACGGCAATCGGGGTAGGCATGGAGCACCTCCCTTCCCCGAAGGAAACTCAATGAAAGAAACAGGATGGAGTTCGAGATCACACTTAGGCTAGCGCGCTCTTACCTCCAACCAGAAATCCGGGGTCCCCTTCTATCAGCGCAACACCCCGTGGTGGAGATGAGACGAGCCGGTGGCTCGTGCCGCCACCTCCCCTAGGTGGTGCGAGGATCTGTGGGGTCGATATCGGCGTCCAAAGCGTCCCACATCACGCGGCCAGAATCCTGGGAGGTTTCTAGATCTTCCTGCAGGCGCTCCTGCCGTACAGCTGGTGTCTCATATTTGGCGGAGCGGGGCTTATCGCCTCCCGGATTGCTGGCCACCATGACCGCACCAAAGAGCGCGAGTGCAGCGCCGACGAGGGCGAGGACAGGGCCGGCAGTCGAGGCATCCGCGGAGAGCACCGTGGCCCAGTCAGAAATGGTCGTGGACTCCACGGAGGTATCATTCGTGCCTCCCTGCAGCAGTTCCTCGGCGCGCTCCGCCTCCGGGCCGGCGGTCAGCAACGCAACAGGCCGCCATCCCGCAGCCGCCGCGGCAAGTGCTGTGAGGCCAGATACGATTCGGCGGCCGGTGCGCCGTAGCGCGAAGGCCGCAACACCGCCAGCGAGGACCACAACGCTCAACGCGATGAGCTCGAGGGACCACAAGGAACCCGATAGCTCCGCAACGCTGGAGCCGGCCTTATCATCCTCAACCGCAGCCTTTACCCACGTCATGCGGGAAGACAGCCACAATAGGATGGCACCGACAAACATCAACAAGGGCCCAATGCGCTTAGCCATCATTCTCCTCCCCTAAGAGATCACGTGCATCGAAACAGGTCCGGTCACCGGTATGGCATGCCCCGCCGCGCTGACGAACGGTGAGCAGGATGGTGTCACCATCGCAATCCAAGCGCGCGCCGACCACCTCTTGGGTGTTGCCGGATGTTAGGCCTTTGATCCAATACTCGCGGCGGGAACGTGAATAGTAGGTTCCGCGGCGCGTCGCCAACGTGTAGGCCAAGGCATGGTCATCCATCCACGCCAACATGAGCACCTCACCGCGCTCCGACTGCACGATGGCTGGAACAAGCCCCAACTCGTTGCGCTTAAGTTGCTGAGCAATCTCATCACTCAGCTCATAAGCCCCGACAGCCGTTGGGTCGGTGGTGGGGTTGTCGCTGTTCCTCGTCACTGTCGCACCTCCTTGCCTGCCGCAGCTAGCGCCTGCTTGACCTCGGAGATCCCCACTTCTCCGAAGTGGAAAATGCTGGCGGCCAGCACCGCATCTGCCCCAGCGTCGACAGCCGGTGGGAAGTCCTCGGCCTTTCCCGCACCGCCGGAGGCGATGATCGGAACGGAAACTTTCTCGCGCACTGCCTCGATCAATTCGATATCAAAGCCCGCCTTGGTTCCGTCGCCGTCCATGGAGTTCAGCAAGATTTCGCCGACACCCAATTCCTCACCGCGCTTGGCCCATTCCACGGCATCGAGGCCCGCAGAACGCGTTCCGCCATGCGTGGTGACCTCGAATCCGCTAGGGAAATCTGCAGCACGGCGCGCATCCACCGACAACACGATGCACTGCGAGCCAAACACATCCGCAAGCTCACGCAGTAGCTCCGGGCGCGCGATGGCAGAGGAGTTGACGGAGACCTTATCGGCGCCGGCACGCAGCAGTTCACGGACGTCGTCGACAGACCGCACTCCACCGCCAACGGTCAGCGGGATAAAGACCTGATCGGCGGTGCGGCGTACGACGTCAAGCATGGTACCGCGGCCGTCCTTCGACGCTGACACATCGAGAAAAGTCAGCTCATCAGCACCCACGCGGTCGTAATGGGCGGCCAACTCAACTGGGTCGCCGGCATCACGCAAGTTTTCAAAGTTAATGCCTTTGACCACGCGGCCATTATCAACGTCAAGGCACGGGATCACTCGCACGGCAAGAGCCATGGTGACAATCCTCCTAAAGCTCAAAGCGAAATGAAAGGCAGCTCGAATCGAACTGCCGATTGGTGAAATTCAAGTCCGGTATGCGGCGCCAGCGACGAGCGCTAGCGTCCTAGGCAAGCCAAACGCGTATCAACGGCTTCCGCGGGGGTTTCGGGCGATGGCATCCAAGATCGTGGCATGCACCTGCGGGGTACCGCCCACGAATCCCTGTGAATGCGCGGTCCACTCGTTGCCTTCTGGATCACTCACGCGGCCACCGGCAGCCTTGATCATGAGAGCACCCGCCGCGTTATCCCACGGGTGCGGCGAGAAATTCACCGCGCCGTCAAACACGCCTTGAGCCACAAATGCATTATCCAGACCCACCGACCCGGTCATGCGGGGACGCAGCCCGGTCTCCCGGAGATCATTGAACAGGCCCGTCGGCAGGTGCGAGGAGCAGCCCACGTGGCCACGAGCCTCGTCGAATCCCTGGGCTTCTTCGCCACCACCGAAACCAGTGGAGGGGCCGCCGCTGGTTCGCAGCTGCATGCCCTGCGCCGCAACGACGCGGCGGTGTAGCAGAGGGAAATCCGCTACTGCAACAACCGGCTTTGCTTCGTGGATAAGCGTGACAAGAATGCCGCAGCATGGATTCCCGGCTGAGTAGTTCGCGGTTCCATCCACGGGATCCACAACCCACACCGTTTCTTCAAGGCTGCCGCCTGATTCTTCACCGAGTACCGGGATACCGGTGAGCTGGTTCAGCGTCAGACGCAGCTGCTGTTCAATCAGCAAATCCACCTCGGTGGCAAAGTCCCCTTCGCCCTTGAAACGCGCGGGCGCTGCACCGAGGCCCCGGCGGAAGAGATCATCAACCTGGTCCACCGCTGCTTCTGCAAAGGCCACGAGTTCGCGCGGATCCGACGCGGAGGTTCCTGACATCGGGGCCATTGGCCTACCTCTCCTCGATCGGGTCAATGTATTCTTCACCCGGCAACGGCGTAACTTCCGCAACCGCCGCGAGCGCCTCCTCCAGTGTGAAGCGCTCCTCATAGAGAGCCTTGCCGATGATGGCGGAATCAATTCCCTCATTTTCGTAGAGGGCCAATTCACGCAGATCATCAAGGGTGGAAATCCCACCGGAGGCTGTTACCTTTGCCTCCGTGGCGGCCGCAACCTCACGCAGCAGTTCGATGTTGGGGCCTTGCAGCGTCCCGTCCTTGGACACGTCCGTCACCACGAAGCGAGTGCAACCAGCGGCGTCAAGGCGCTCGAGCACCTCCCAGAGGTCGCCACCATCGGAAACCCAGCCGTTACCGCGCGTGCGCCACTCGCCGTCCACCATCCGGACTGCGAGATCGACCGCGATGCGGTCACCATGCTCTGCCAAGACCTTGGCAATCCATTCGGGGTTCTCCAAAGCCGCGGTACCAATATTGACGCGGCGGGCTCCGGTGGCGAGTGCACGGGCCAAGGAGTCATCATCCCGGATACCTCCGGTCAGCTCCACGTTAAGGTCCACGCTCGTGGTGATCTCAGCGAGCAGCTCGTGGTTGGAGCCGCGGCCAAAGGCTGCGTCCAGATCTACTGCGTGCAGCCACTGCGCGCCTTGGGCCTGCCACTTAAGGGCGGCCTCACGCGGCGAGCCATAGGGCTTTTCAGTTCCGGCCTCTCCCTGATCAAGGCGAACCGCCTGACCGTCGACGACATCAACCGCGGGCAACAGTGTAAAGCTCATGGTGGGTAGTCTACCTTTCGAGTGGGCTCTTTAAAGCGTTCCAATCCAGTTCTTTAGCAGCTGCGAGCCGACGTCACCCGACTTCTCCGGATGAAATTGCGTGGCCCATAGCGCACCGTTTTCTACCGCGGCGACAAAACGGTCACCGCCATATTCGGACCACGCCACCTTCGGCGGCTCAGTGATTTCAGTCTCGAGCTCCCAGCTCCGCGCGGCATAGGAGTGCACGAAGTAGAAGCGATCCTGCGCGCTCACGCCATGGAACATAAGGCTATCGTCGGGAAGCTCGACGGTGTTCCAGCCCATATGGGGCAGAACTGGCGACTGCAAGCGGGTCACCTCCCCCGGCCACTCACCACAGCCTTCCGTAAAAACGCCGTGTTCTGTACCGGACTCAAAGAGTATCTGCATACCTACGCAGATGCCGAGAACTGGGCGGCCGCCAGCTAGGCGTTGGCCAATGATCCGTGGGCCCTGGGCCGCGCGCAGGCCTTCCATGCAGGCGGCGAAGGCGCCTACGCCGGGCACCAGCAGGCCATCGGCTTCCACCGCCAGCTTCGGGTCTGCGGTCACCGTCACGGTGGCACCGACCCGTTCCAGTGCGCGCACAGCCGAGCGGACGTTGCCGGCACCATAATCAAGGACAACTACGTCGTGTGAGCTCATCGTGGCTCCTTTCCGGGCCTCCTCGGCCTTCTAATCCTGCGCAAGCGCGTTTGGATGTCATTGAGTTCGCTCACGCGGGTCTTACCCAAAGCTAGGTCAGCAGCAGTCATGAGCAAGCCCACCGCAATGATGGCGGCACCTGCGGCAAAAGCGCCTTTGTATCCTGACATCGCCACGACGGCGCCAAGGACCGTCGAACCAAGGCCAGTACCACCGTCGTAGAAGATGTTCCACACCGCAGAACCCTCGGAGAGCCGCTCGCGTGGGAGGCGGTCAAACATCGACAGCAGCGCCTCGTTTTGAACGATGCCGAAGCCGGCACCGTAGATGACCGTACCGAACACGAGCAGCCATACCGACCACTCTTGCCACAGCACAGCGGCGATGAGTCCCACACCCACGACCGAGGAAGCCTGGGCCGGAATCATGAGTGTGCCGGGCTTGCCCACCCGGTCCGCCACGACACCGGCGACGTAGCGCGCAATCATGCCCGCGCCACCAATCACGGACAGCATGAAGCCGCCCAAAACCGCGCCGCGTTCAGGATCCAATTCGCGCACGGCCGGCGAAATGAAATTCGAGGCCACGCCGTAGCTCACGGAGAAGCTCATCAACGCCAGTGCCGGCACGAGCACAAGCTTCCACATTGGAGCACGCGGAGTGGTATCCGATGGGTCCGGCACTCCCACCGGGGCAGCCTTGATCTGCGGTACCAGGATGCAGGTGAAGAAACCCAGCAGGCCGAGGCCGGCGGCCAAGAGGTACACCACGTTATAGTTGTACGCTGCGGCGACGGCAAGGCCGACGGGCAAGAAGGCCATCTGTGCCGCGCCGATAAAAAGGCCGAAGATTCCAGTGGCCTTGCCCAACAAGCGCCGCGGCGTGATTTCCGCGATGAGCGCGTTTTCCGACACCGTCAGGGCACCAAAGCCAATACCGCGCAGTGCGGAAAAGCCTAGGGCGATTGGGGCGGCGTCGCCCAGCATGTGGCCCAACGCCGGCACGCCCAAGAGCAGCGCCGACGCCGCCATGATCGGCCGGTAGCCAAAGATGCGCAGCAGCATCGGAGTCGCCATTTGGGTAAGCACGGTGGCCAGCATGAACACGCCGGTTGTGGCGCCAGCCAGCGTGGCCGATCCGCCGGAATCCAACACAGCCAACGGCACCACGGGTAGCAAGACTGACCACGCGCCGAAGGCGGAAACCACCGCGATCATGGTTTCCTTGAAGCCGGCAACCTTCCACACACTCTGAGGGGCGTTATCTGTCACTTTGCCGCCAATCCTGCCGAAAAGATGTCGAGGAACCAGACCAACGCGGCGGCCACGGCGACCGCCGCGAGCGCGCCCGCGACCACAGTCAGCAATACTGAACCGTTCTGATACGCCGCCCACGCGCCGCCGACGAGCAGACCGGCGACGAGAAAGAGAATGAGAACCATGACATTCATAGCGTCTTAGAGTGCTCCCTTCGTCGAAGGAACTCCGGTTACTCGCGGATCCCGCTCGGTTGCCTGGCGCAGGGCGCGGGCCACTGCCTTGTACTCGGCTTCCGTGATGTGGTGCGGATCGCGCCCATAGCGCACGTTGACGTGCAGAGTCGTCGCCGAGTGTGTGGCAAAGGTTTCGAAGAAGTGCCGGTTGATCACCGTGGCGTAGTGCCCGCCGATAACCTGCCACTCCAAGTTCTCCGGCTCGCCATTCATGACAAAGTAGGGCCGCCCAGAAATGTCAACGACGGCCTCCACCAGCGTTTCATCCATGGGCAGAAGCTGGGAGCCGAAACGGCGGATGCCGGACTTATCCCCCAGTGCTTCGAGGAAAGCGCGGCCTAGCACAATCGCGGTGTCCTCCACTGTGTGGTGGGCATCGATATCGATATCACCCTCGGCATGGACCTTAAGGTCGAAGGAGCCGTGGGTACACACAGCGTTGAGCATGTGGTCAAAGAACGGCAGCCCCGTTGAAATATCCGCCTGGCCGGTGCCATCGAGGTTGATTTCGACGGAGATCTTTGTCTCCCCAGTCACGCGCTCTGCGCGGCCAATGCGGTCGCCTAAGTCGTGGCGTGTAGCTTCACCAGCGCTCATTGTCCCACGCTCCTTCTTTTCATCATGAGCCTTTGTCTGGGCTCAAGTTTCAGTTCTCAGTTAGTCATCTCTACTGTATCTGCCAAGTCCGCCGCGGCCGAAAGGAAGGCGTCATTCTCTTCGGGCAGCCCAATCGTGGCGCGCAGGAGACCCGGTACGCCGTTGTCTCGGATCAGCACATCGCGGTCGAGGAATCCCTGCCACACCGCGTGTTGATCGGCAAAACGTCCGAAGGAGACGAAGTTGGATTCGCTCGGCACAACGTAATAGCCAAGTTCCTGGAGCCGTGCGACAACCCGATCCCGCTCCGCCGAAAGCTTCGCCACGGTACCCAAGGTCTCCTCCTTGTGAGCAAGAGCCACTGTGGCCGCGATCTGGGATAGCACGGAGAGGTGGTACGGCAAGCGGACGAGCATCACGGCTTCCACGAAAGCGGGATCCGCCACGAAGTAGCCCAAGCGCCCGCCGGCGAAATCGAAGGCCTTGGACATCGTGCGCGAGACCACGAGCTTGGTCGGGTACTTCGCCAGCAGTGTTGTAGCTGAGGGCGAGGGCGAGAATTCCATGTAGGCCTCGTCCACGATGACGATGCCCGGCGCGGCCTGCACGATCTTCTCCACCAGTTCGATCGGGGTGACGTCACCGGTGGGGTTGTTCGGGGTGGTGATGAAGACGACGTCGGGGCTGTGCTTGGCGACGGCCCCCAGCGCCGCCTCCTCATCGATGCGGAAGTCCTCATCGCGCGGGCAGGAAATGAATTCGGTCTGCGTACCTGCGCACAGGATCGGATGCATGGAGTAGCTCGGCGTAAATCCCAGCGCGCTGCGGCCCGGCCCACCGAAGGCCTGCAGCAGCTGCTGGAGCACCTCGTTGGAACCGTTGGCTGCCCACACGTTCTCCACGCCCACGGTGACACCGGTCTGCTCGCTGACGTATTCCGCCAGCGCCGTGCGCAGCTCGACGGCATCACGCTCCGGGTAGCGGTTGAGTTGGCGTGCGTGCTTCTCGACGGCCTCCACCATGTCCTTCACCAGCGCCTCCGACGGCGGATAAGGATTCTCGTTGGTGTTGAGTTGGTTGGTTACCGTCAGCTGCGGGGCGCCATAGGCGCTGGAACCACGCAATTCTTCACGCAGGGGAAGATCCTTCAGCTCAGCCATGGTTTAAGCCTCTCCTTTCTGGGCATCTGTGTCTTCGGCGAATCGTGCGGCGATTGCTTCACCGTGGGCGGGCAGCGCCTCCGCGGTGGCGAAGGCGATAACGTTCTGCGCTACCTCGCCGAGTGCCGCGCGGTCATACTCGATGAGGTTTACTGGGCGAAGGAAGGTGTGCGTCGACAAGCCGGCGCTAAACCGCGCGGTTCCAGAGGTTGGCAAAACGTGGTTGGAGCCCGCGGTGTAATCACCAAGAGGTACGGGCGAATAGTCGCCAACGAAGATGGCACCGGCGTGGCGAATGCGCTCCGCAACTGCCCGGGGGTTCTTCGTGTGAACCTCCAAGTGCTCGGCGGCATAGGCATCCGCGACGGCGATTCCTGCCTCAAGGTCCTCAACCACGACAATGCCCGACTGCTCACCGCGCAGCGCCTCGGCGGCGCGTTCGGCATTGGCGGTGGCGGTATAACGCTGCGCTACCTCCGCGTTCACGGCGGCGGCAAACTCCTCTGAATCAGTAATGAGCACGGAAGCAGCCATGGGATCATGCTCTGCCTGGGAGATGAGGTCATAGGCCACGTAGACGGGGTTGGCGCTATCGTCTGCCAAAATGGCGATCTCCGTGGGCCCGGCCTCCGCATCAATGCCCACCACGCCCTGCACTGCGCGTTTAGCAGCGGCAACAAACACGTTGCCCGGGCCGGTAATGATATCGACAGGCTCCAGTACTTCCTCACCGGTAACCGGTTCATCATCGCCATAGGCCAGAAGCGCAATGGCTTGCCCGCCGCCTACTGCCCACACCTCGTCCACGCCGAGCATGTGGCACGTTGCCAAGACAGTCGGGTGCGGCAGACCACCAAACTCCTTCTGTGGTGGGGAGGCCACGACCATCGCCTCAGCGCCCGCTTCCTGGGCGGGGACGGCGTTCATAATGACGGAAGATGGATACACCGCCTTGCCGCCCGGGACGTACAGCCCCACCCGCTCGATGGGGTGAAAGACCTCGGTGACCGTTGCCCCCGGTGCCAGAGTGGTCGTGTGCGAATCCGGCCTCTGGTCAGCATGGACAGCACGCACGCGCGCGATGGATTCCTCGATGGCTGCCCGCACTTTCTGGTCCAGCTCATCGGCTGCTTTCTTTAGCTCCTCCTGAGGAACTCGCACCGCGGCCGGGCGAATGCCGTCAAATTTTTCGCCGAAGTCGAGGGCAGCCGCCGCTCCGCCGTCACGGACCTTCTCCACCATGGGGATAACAGTGCCCATCACCGAGGACACGTCCGTGCCCCCTCGCGGCAATACTCGGCGCAAACGGGAGGTAGTAAGTGCCTCTCCACGCAGGTCGATGGTTCGTAGCATGCTGGGACCTCTTTTATAATATGCAGTGGTTTCTATACCTTCCCATTACTATACCCGGACCGAAAAGCCAGCGAACCGGCAGGTGCGGGTTATAGAATGTGCCACTAGTAACACATTCCGGCATCCCGAATCGGTAGAGGGAGGTGGCGAAATGAGCAACGGCGCCGACGGCCTGGACCGCCAGTCCCCGTCAGACCTGCTTGCCCGCGTCGAACGCCTCACGCGCCGGGAAAACCTTGACTGCATACGGGTAACCGCACACGAGCTCCTCTTCCCGCACTCGCCACTCGGGGAAACCCGCGCTTTCATGGACACTGAGGGCGAGCCGATCCTGCGTTTCTACACCACCCACCATGGCATTCTTGGTTTCGGCGATATCCCCAGTCTCAGCGAGTTCGTCAACGACTGGAACCACGACTGCCTCTCGCCGCACCTCGTGCTCAACTATTCCTCCCCTACCGAAGTCGAAGTGTGGGGTCACTCCTTCCTCGTGGTGCACCAGAAACCCACAAGCGCCCAACTCTCCGCTTCGGTAGTGCCAGCGCTCCACAACGCCGCGGCCTGCCTCGAAGAACTGGCTAAACTTTTCCCCGTTCTCACGCTTCCCCGCCCGGCAGTCCCGGAAGAACAGACAGAACTCGACGGCCCCGTCGCCAGCGTCGATACGGACCGCCTCGAAGCCCTCTTACCCGCTCTGGGAATTTCGCGCTTCCAATCAGATGGCGATGAAGCAGTTTATGCCTGGATCAATGACGTCCTCTTTGCCTTCGCCATTGACTCCGGCCCAAGCCTCATCATCAAAGGCCATTGGGACCCGAACCTACAGGGCAGCGAGTTCTCCAGGATTTTCCTTATTTGCAATGATTGGAACCGGAACAATCACTCGGCCTCGGCCTTCTGCCACTCCAACGTTGACGGGCTGCAGGTGCGCATTGATTACGCGGTCATGACGGGCGCCGGGCTTTCCGACGCCCAACTGATAACCGCCCTCGGCCGCGGCATCAAGCACGTCCTCCACGGCATCGATGACATTTCACGCGATGCCGTGGGCTCCTCCCCCGTCGCGTGGCCCTAGCGCACGTCGACCGCTGCCTCATTTTCTTCCGTTTCACTTTCGAGCGCCACGCTGGGCGGCTCAAAGAACAGCGCGGACCAGTAGACAAACATGGCCATAAATGGTCCCACAAGCCACGCGATGCCGGGCGAAAACTTCGGCACGAACTCCACGAATTCCCCGGGGTTCTCCGGAACATCAGTGGCCGTCGCCCCACCGAAGACATAGAAGGACGCCGCACCGGCCAAAGCCGCCAGCGCCACCCACAGCAGCACACCGACGCCACGGTAGCGCTCTCCCCAACGGTGGGCGATTGCTCCCAAGGCCATACCGAGGACTCCGGTGATCAGCACGAAGGTGATATAAGAATCGAATTGCACGTCGGCAACGTTGCGCAGGACATAGCCGCCATCCTCCATGCGATGGCCCTCCAGAGTAGGCCGCCACAGCCCCCAGACAGCGCCAACAGCGGAGAAACCAAGGAGCGCTAACGCGAGCAACCCCGCGCCGAATCCAATGGCGCGGGGTATATGAAAGCTAGGTGCACGCAGTGCAGGCACGATAATCTCTAGCCGCAGAAGGTCCAGTTACCGTTCTCGCGCTTGAAGCGCATGGTGGAGCTATCCATGCCCTGGCTGGTGTTGACGTTCACGGTCGCGGAGGCGTCATCGCCGTTAACCACGACATCGTTGATGGACTCAACGCCGGTCTTGGACCAGTCGAAGCCCTCCATCTGGGAGGTGTCCTGGCCAGCTGCGGCCATCATGTCCTTGAGCTGGTTCATCGGCACATCCGGGACCTGGTTGTAGTCCACCTGGTCGAGGCCGGAGTTCGGATCATTACGCACGGCCGCGCAGGTGTGCTCCGGAAGGTACTTCACAAAGGAGCGCATGGTCTGCTGCTCATACATGCCACGTACCAGGGTGTTGATACCGTCGATATCCTCCTGGCTTGCGGCCTCGCCCTGAACCGGTTCAACCTTTGGCATGTTCTGGAACGGGTCAGCGCCCTCTTCGAAGGGGTTGGCCACGGCTTGGTTGCCGCCCTCAGGATTCTCTCCCTCCGGCTTCGGAGCAGCGCTCTCGCCGTCCTTATTCTCTTCCCCCTCCTTCTTTTCCTCAGAAGTCTTCTCTTCCGTCTTCTTCTCAGACGTCTTTTCCTTGGACTTCGTCGTCGTGGTGGTCTTTGCCGCAGAGGAAGTGGTGTCGCCTGCGTTCTCGTCTTCGGAACCACAAGCAGCCAAGGAAAGCGGTGCAACGAGTGCAACAGCGATGAGGGACTTCTTGGCAGGTGTCAAAAAGGACAAGGGATAACTCCTCAAATTAAATAGAGAGCGATAGGTAAATCCACGCTAGGCGTGGTGGTTGCTCTTGGGCATCTCCGACAACCCTAACAAGGGCTGTTTGAAGAAATCATATTTTACACCTTGAAGCTTCCTGTGAGCCCCACTAGGGGTTTCTTGCGCCGCGTAGAGTTGGTCGTGTGCATCTATCTCGCGACGCTATCGTTTCCACCGCCCTCGAACTCTTGACCCGCTACGGGCTTGCCGACGTTACCATGCGCCGCGTCGCCACCAACCTCGACGTGGCTCCCGGCGCCTTGTACTGGCATGTAGCTAACAAGCAATCGCTCATCGCCGCCATGACCGCTGAGATCCTCTCCCCCGTCGCGGGTGAAACCACGGCGGAGTTGGTCAGCTCGCTGCACCGGGAGCTGCGCCGCTGGCGCGATGGAGCCGAGGTAGCCATCGCTGGCGCCGCTTTCCCAGAGTCTTCAGCCAGCACCGACTTAGAAAAGCTATTCACAACCACGATGCAGAAAGAAGCCCCCGATGCGTCACCGGAGGATATCGCCGTCGCCGCTCGTACGCTGATCCACTACACACTCGGGGCTACGTTCATGGAGCAATCCCGCGAGCAGCTCAGTGGGGCGTCGCCCAGCACGGCCTCTCCTTCTCCGGGCACCGCGCCCGTGGACGCCACCTCTGTGCGCGCCGCGGAACTCATGGTTGCCGGTCTAAAGTCACTGCGAACCGATCGCTGCGAATAGAATTGACTAAGCTGAGCCTCATGACTGAGACCCGTGCTGATCTAACGCCATCTCGCCAGGTGTGGCCTGGTTCCCCCTCCCCGCTCGGCTCCACCTTCGATGGAGCCGGAACTAATTTTGCTATCTTTTCCGAAATCGCGGAAAAGGTTGAGCTCTGCCTCATCGACCACGATGGCAGCGAAGAGCGCATTGAGTTGACTGAAGTCACCGCCCATGTCTGGCACGCCTACCTCCCCAACGTCAGCCCCGGACAGCGCTACGGTTACCGCATCCACGGCCCTTATGAACCGGAGCACGGCCTGCGCTGCGATCCCTCGAAGCTACTTGTCGATCCTTATGCCCGCGCCTTCGACGGTGATTTTGACGGCGATGCCTCGCTGTACTCCTACGATATCTTCGCTGAAGAGCCTGGCACCGGGCGCAACGAAGATGATTCCTTGGGCCACACGATGCTGTCGGTGGTCATCAACCCCTTCTTCGAGTGGCACGGCGACAACCGGCCGCATACCCCGGATAACGAAACCATCATCTACGAAGCCCACGTCAAGGGCATGACGATGACGCACCCGGATGTGCCAGAGGAGCTGCGCGGCACCTACGCCGGCATGGCGCACCCAGCGATCATCAACTACTTCAAGGACTTGGGTGTGACGGCCGTCGAGCTGCTGCCGGTCCACCAGTTCCTCCAGGATGACCGTCTGCGCCAGCTGGACCTGCGCAACTACTGGGGTTATAACACTTTCGGTTTCTTCGCGCCGCATGCGGACTACGCCTACGCCAAGAAGCCAGGCGAGGCAGTGGCTGAGTTCAAGGCTATGGTTCGCGCTTACCACGAGGCAGGGATTGAGATCATCCTCGATGTCGTCTACAACCACACCGCCGAAGGCAACCACATGGGGCCAACCATTGCCTTCCGCGGTATTGATAACCATGCCTACTACCGCTTGGTCGATGACAATCCCGAGCACTACATGGACTACACCGGCACCGGTAACTCCCTCAATGTCCGCCACCCGCACTCCCTCCAGCTGATTATGGATTCGCTGCGTTATTGGGTGACGGAGATGCGCGTGGATGGCTTCCGTTTCGATCTCGCGTCTACTCTGGCGCGCGAGCTGGATGACGTCGACAAGCTCGCCACCTTCTTCGATCTGGTGCAGCAGGACCCGGTGGTCTCCAAGGTCAAGCTCATCGCCGAGCCCTGGGACGTGGGCCATAACGGCTACCAGGTTGGTAACTTCCCGCCCATTTGGAGCGAATGGAACGGTAAGTACCGCGATACCGTCCGTGATTTCTGGCGCGGGGAACCGTCGAAGATGGGTGAGTTTGCCTCACGCTTGACCGGCTCTTCCGACTTGTATGCCAACAACGGCCGCCGCCCCACCGCATCCATTAACTTCATCACCGCTCACGACGGCTTCACGCTGCGTGATTTGGTGTCCTACAACGAAAAGCACAATGCGGACAACGGGGAGGACAACCGCGACGGTGAATCCCACAACCGCTCGTGGAACCACGGCGTGGAGGGCCCGACTGACGACGAAGAAATTAAGAAGCTTCGCCGCCGCCAGGTCCGCAACTTCCTCACTACCCTTCTGCTCTCCCAGGGCACCCCGATGCTGTGTCACGGCGATGAACTAGGCCGCACCCAGGGCGGCAACAACAACGTGTACTGCCAGGACAACGAGATTTCCTGGATCGATTGGTCGATGTTGGAGCAGGAAAAGAACATCGCCATGCACGGTTTTACTAAGCGCCTGATTAACATCCGCAAGAACCACCCGGTGTTCCGTCGCCAGCGTTTCTTGGCCGGTGGCCCCTTTGGTTCTGAGGTGAAAGACCGCGATATTGCATGGCTCGTGCCCTCCGGCAAGCTGATGACTCCGGAGGACTGGGATTTTGAATTCGGCAAGGCCCTCATGGTCTACCTCAATGGCAACGCCATCACGGAAACGACGGCCCGCGGCGAACGCATCACGGATGATTCCTTCATCATGATTTTCAACGCCCACCACGAGGACATTGAGTTCACCCTGCCGAAGAAGGACTTGGGTGCTAGCTGGCGGCTCATCGTCGATACTTCTGATTCCGGCGGATACCCGGACGAGGAAAAGCTGATCGCTGCCGAAGGAACCATCATGGTGCAGCCGCGCTCCACGCTGATCTTGCGCCAGACCGAGCCCCCGGTCTTCGACGACAACGACGAATCTGCATAATCGGTTGCTTCGGCAAGAAGCAGCTGAAGCTTTGGCTGCTTCTTCACCGCTTGCTCTCCACCACCAACACCATGCTTTGAAAGGAATCCGTGTCCTACACTGCCCACGGTGCCGTCATTGATGTCACCGCCGAAGCCCTTGTCTTCCGCCGCTCTTTGCTTGCTTCTTCCCTCGGCGCACCAGCCCACGAGAGTCTCTCCCTCGCTGGAGCCACGGGCGTGGAATGCACGGAGCCGACGGCAACGAGTTTTGGGCAGGTCATCGTTCACGGCACTAGCGGTGCCGAAGGTGGTGTTGGTGACACGGTCATCCGTTTTGCACCCGGCCAGGATGCCACGGCTTTCGCGCAGGCGGTGGAGGCTGCCTTGCGCGGCGAAGCACCGGCCGCCAGCACTCGTGTTCAGGGATTGAACTTCACCGCCGTCGATGTGGAAACGGCCAATGACAACTGGGGTTCGGTGTGCCAGATCGGCGCGGTCCGCTTCCGCGATGGCGAAGAGACCGAGTCCCGTACGTGGTTGTGCACTCCCCCGCCGGGCCTAGAGCACTTCGACGACGTCAACATCAGTATCCACGGCATCACACCAGATGACGTCGCTGATGCTTCGCCCTTTGCGGATGCTGCTGCCGAGCTCTTCGACTTCCTCGGCTCTGACACGATGGTGGCCCACAACGCACAGTTCGATTCCACGGCCTTGCGCAGCGGCCTTATGAAATCTGCGGCGCCGGTTCCGGAGATTCGCTTGGCGTGCTCGCTGGCCCTGGCTCGCGATGCCTCCCGCGCCGGTGTCATCGACGTGGCCAACCATAAGCTTCCGACCGTCGCATCCT
This sequence comes from Corynebacterium sp. HMSC059E07, assembly GCF_001814395.1. Lineage (NCBI taxonomy): Bacteria > Bacillati > Actinomycetota > Actinomycetes > Mycobacteriales > Corynebacteriaceae > Corynebacterium > Corynebacterium sp. HMSC059E07. The sequence continues at coordinate 83,845 of NZ_KV816293.1, read as the reverse complement.
GCATCGGGGCCGAGGACTTCCACCACCACGAAGCCACAGCGGATGCCCGGGCAGCCGGCGAAATTGTTAGCGCTCTGGCCCAGCGCTTTGGTCACTCTGGTTCCATCGAGGACTTGTTCACCACCCGGGACTTTGCCCTGGGCACCTTGAGCGAGGAGTCCGTCATCCCAGTTCTGCGCGCCAACACTGCTCCGTTGTCTGCAGCGGACTTAGGCGCCGGCACGGATTTCCGCGACAAGACGCGCATGGCGGGGACGACCTCGGGTGCGAAAAAGAAGAGCTCCGGGTCCGCACAGCGCCGCGGGCCGGCCCCATGGCAGTCCGTATCCACGCCGGACACTATCCCGGATCCGAACCCCGACGCCGATCCAGAAGGCGCATTGTTTGGCCAGAATGTCACCCTCACCGGTGACTTCGAACCTTTTGATAAAGGTCTGTTGTGGTCCAAGATTGCTGAGCGCGGTGGAAAGGTGGGCAAGAACGTCACGAAGAAGACCACCATCCTCGTCGTGGGCCAGTGGGCCACCAAGACATCGAAGGAAAAGCGCGCCGAAGAGCTACAAGGCAAGGGCCAGGATATTGAGATCTGGCAGACAGACAAGCTCCTCGAGGAGCTTCAGCTCGATGAAGCACCTCCGTTTTAACCCGCGATTGGGCTCAAGGCACCCGCGATAAGCCCCATTACAAAGGAATTCTCCTCTTCGCTGGGAACCGGTGGGCGTGGAGCGCAGTCCAATAAGCATAAGGAATCTGCACCTGCCCAACCGTTACGGAGATAAATCCTTATGACCATCGCGCTGTCCACTTCCCTCCACGTCGATCGCCTTCTCCCCTCGCTCTGCCCGAGCGAAGAGCTGACCGGAATTAAGCTGTGCGATGATGGTTTTGGGGACTCACCTGCTAGCCTCCAGCTATCGCGCACGCTATCGATGTCCATAGTGCGCGGCACGGGTACGGAGGCCAAGCGTGTAAGCCAGCGCGCTCTGGATGATATGGGCTTGACCGTACGCCAGGCATGGGATTCCGCAGCGCTGAATCTGCAGCGGCGAGCGTTGACGGAGCAGGGACTGCGGTTCTTCACCCGCCCTGCCGAGCTGGGCTTCATGGGGGCCGAGGCAGGTCTCGAGGTGCGTGCTCATCGCTGCACGATATCGTCCTGGTTGGCCCATCCGCAGGCTTTCGTTATCCTAGACAATCATCTTCAGAGGCTCAGCCAGGCTCGAAGCATCACGTACCTCGTGCCTGATGCGCACACTCTTTATGCGTTGTTCAACGTATCCCCGCATCGCGCCACGGAGTTAGCGTGGCGCGCTGCTGAATTGCGTCCGCGCCATCGAGCCCCGCTCAGCATGCAACCGCTAGTATTAGCTAACGGCTTCCCGTTGGAGGTGTAGACACACCCCCGCACTTTTCCGCCGTGGCCGAAAGGAGTCACGTTTCACGATGGCTGAATCATCCATGTCCCGCTTGAGCAACCAGTATCATTCCTGGGTGCACGCGCATCCCACTGCGGCGCAGGACTTCCGCGATGCCATCGAGGACTTGCTTAACGACGCCGGAATTATCTTCGACCGCGTAGCTACCCGTGTGAAGCAATGGCCGTCCCTGAAGGCCAAGGCAAAGAAGCGTCGCGGCAACGGCGAGCTCATGTATCCCACTCCGTGGGAGGATATCCACGATGTCTTGGGCGTGCGGATTACCGTCTTCCACTCCACGGTTATTCCGGAGGCCCTCGAAGTTCTGGGAGAAACCTTCACCGTGCTTCGCTCGGTGGACAAGGCAGCAGAAACGCGGATTTCCGGCGGCTTTGGCTATGGTTCACACCACCTAGTGCTCAAGGTTTCTGAAGATAGTGCCGCTGCCCTTGAGGAACTTGAAGCCTATGTTGGCTGGACCTTTGAGATTCAAATCCGCACTGTGCTGCAGCACGCCTGGGCGGAATTTGAGCACGATATCCGGTACAAGCAGGGCCCCAACCCGCCATCCCCACAGGTGGATCGGCTCTTCACGCTCGCTGCGGGCCTCATTGAGTTGGCGGACCAACAGTTCGATGAGATTGCGGCGCTTAAGGCCCCCAGCTCCGAGGCGGACGATGACGTGGAAATCACGGCAGAGACCCTCCCCGGCGTCCTCGCCATCATTCTGGGTAACCGCTTTCCGCGTTCACGCTCGGAGCACTACCGCTTCCTGGCGGAGCTTTTAGAAAACAACGGCATCAATCGTCTAAGCCAGCTCAAGCAGCTCCTCGATGAAGACGCCATCGCCCACGTGCATGACGCCATGCGCTACCGCTTCCGCCCGGGCCAAGTCAGGCTTATCGACGATTTGCTGCTCAACAAGTTCGGTGCCCAGCACATCGAGGCCACCGCCCAAGCCGGCGACCGCAAGGATCGCAAGCGTCGCCTGAACGCGCGCCTGAAGGCCTTAAAAAACTTCCGGAATAATTAGCGGAATCCGCCGCGGAACTTGTCCATCTGCCGGCGCTCCTTCTTCGTGGGGCGGCCGGCACCGCGCGGGCGAACCGGAACCGAGGGTAAAAACTCCTTCGGCGGTGGCGGCGGTGCGTGGTCGATGTAGCAGGTCCGCGCGATGGGAGCGCCCACGCGCTTGGACACGGTGGCGAGCACCTCGAGATCATGTTCGTGGTGGTTGCGCCACACGCGCACGCGGTCGCCGGGGACAACCTGCTGTGCGGGCTTGGTGGCGTTGCCGTTAAGCTTGACGTGCCCGGCGCGCACCGCTGTGGCAGCTTCTGACCGAGTCTTGAACATGCGCACGGACCAGACCCAGGCGTCAATGCGGACGGGCCGCCCGTCGGGCTGATTCACCATAGGCGCTTAAAGGTTGTGGTTTTCGTTGACGATCTTCTGGATCTTGACCCAGTTGTACACGCCACCCACCACGGCGACGATGAGGCCAATGGCCATACAGGTCCAGAAACCAGTCAATGCCCAACCCAGGAGGATGCCGCCGGCGACGCCTCCCACGACACACACAGCGCCGTTGCGTGCGTGGGTGCGTACGGCTTGTTTGCGTTGCTCAATGGGATTGTTGGGGCGTCGCTGCATAGTCATGGGGCTTATTTTACATGGCCAGAAGCCCGCAACCTTAAAGCTCCACCCAGGCTGTTCCGGCTTCCTTCGGCTTTACCCCACCCTGAGTCAGTGCCGCGAGCGTTGCAGCGAGTTTCTCCTCACCGCCGGGCTCAACGGACACGGTGAAAGTCACTGCCTGGCCATAAGCGGTATCCACCATGTCGACGCCGCGGTTGCGCAGCTCCGCTTCCAGCCGGCCGGCCTCCGCGTGGGAAACCTCGACAGTATAGAGCTCGCGCAAGGCGCGCGTAACATGCTCAACCTGCTCCATCGTCTCGCTCACGGCGCCGCCATAAGCGTGAACGAGCCCGCCCGCGCCCAACTTGATACCGCCGAAATAGCGCACGACCACCGCACAAATATCAAGCAGCCCCGAGCCTTTCAAAACATCAAGCATCGGTTTACCGGCGGTGCCGGAAGGCTCGCCATCATCGGAGGAGCGCTCCACTGGATTCGAGCCATCGACGTGGTAGATATACGCCGAGCAGTGGTGGCGGGCGTCGGGAAAGCGGTCGCGGGCGGCGTCGATAAGCGCGCGTGCTTCCGCCTCATTCGTGGCGCGGCCGATGAGGGTGATAAACCGCGAGCGTTTGATCTCAATCTCGTGCTCGACGACGTCACCTGCGACCGGGCGTTGATAACTCTCCAGCATTACGCGACGAGGAAGTCGTACTCAGGGGTGCCCGGCTTAAGCTGCTGGCAATTCAGCTTCGACTTCTCCATGCGCTCCAGCAGACCATCGATGCCCGCTGCGCTGCCCAGTTCGATGCCTACCAGCGCGGCGCCGGTCTCGCGGTTATTGCGCTTGAGGTACTCGAACAACGTGATGTCATCTTCAGGGCCGAGTACATCCTGCAGGAAGTGGCGCAGCTGGCCTGGCTCCTGCGGGAAGTTCACCAAGAAGTAGTGTTTGAGGCCGCGGTGCACTAGGGAGCGCTCCATGATTTCGGCGTAGCGCAGCACGTCATTGTTGCCGCCGGAGATAACGCAGACCACCGTTGAGCCCGGCTGCAGGTTAAGCGTGCGCAGACCGGTCACGCTCAGCGCGCCGGCGGGCTCGGCGATGATGCCTTCGTTCTGGTACAGCGCCAACTGCTCAGTGCACACGGCGCCTTCGGAGACGACATCCCAGTGCAAGCGTCCTTGATTGGCCTCCAGGATTTTGAAGGGCAGCTCACCGATGCGCTTGACTGCAGCTCCATCGACGAAAGGATCGACGGTGTCGAGCGTTACCGGCTCGCCGGCAGCGAACGCAGCGCTGAGCGACGCCGCCCCGGCCGGCTCAATGCCAACTACCGCGGTGCGGGGGGCCATGTCAGCGAGGTAGGAGGTGATGCCGGAGATCAGGCCGCCGCCGCCCACGGGGACAACCACGGTGTCGAGGGATTTACCAATGGACGAGAGTTGGGACACGATTTCCGCGGCGACGGTTCCCTGGCCGGTAACGGTATCGCGTGCGTCGAAAGGCTCGATAAAGAAGGCACCGCGCTCCGCAGCATCCGCGTGTGCGGCGGCTGCTGCTTCATCGAAATTGGCGCCGGTGACCACGAGTTCCACGACGTCACCGCCATGGACCAGGATGCGGTCGCGCTTTTGCTTCGGGGTCGGCTCCGGCACGAAGATCTTGCCGTGGATCCCCATGGTGCGGCAGGCATAAGCCACGCCTTGGGCGTGATTGCCGGCAGAGGCGGTGACAATCCCCTGCTTCCGCTGCTCTTGGCTTAAGTTCGACATGCCGTACAGAGCGCCGCGAATCTTGTAGGAGCGCACGTCCTGCAGATCTTCGCGCTTTAAGTACACCTCATAGCTGGTTTCTTGGGACAGGCGCGGGCAATACTGCAGCGGAGTCGGGGCAATCTCCGAGCTAATTCGCGATTGTGCCAGTTGGATATCAGAGGCGTGGATTGGCTCGAAGTCTTGCGGGGTGCTTGTCATGGTGGCTCATTTTAGCGCCCCAGCTTTCTCCCGTCGCACATTACCTAGCATTCGACCGATTCACCGAACGTTTACCTAGATATCGTTTGTTTGCAACGCTGCGTTCCCCAAAAGCACCATGGGTGCAACGTACGGTGGTTCGGAAACTTTTTCGTTCCGCTTCAAGGAGTCTTTCTCAATGTCTCGCTCTTTCTCCCGCCGCGCTCTCGCGCTGTGTGCTGCGACCGCGACTAGCCTTAGCCTGACCGTGCCGGCATCCTCGGCCGCGATTGTGGACAACGTCATCGGGCATTCCGCCGCTGACGCCAGCCTCAAGGTGACGCCGATCGGCACCTATGAGTCCGGCGTGTACGCAGAATCGGCCGCGGAAATCGTGGCCTTCCACCCAGCCTCCAAGCGCATCCTTACGGTTAACGCGCACGCGGGCCAGATCGACGTCCTCGACGCCGCTGACCCGGCCAAGCCCACCTTGCTCGGCTCGATTTCTGCCGGTGAAGGCAAGGAAATCAACTCCGTAGCCGTGCGCCCTGATGGCCTAGCTGTGGCCGCCGTCCAGCAGGCGGACAAGACCGAGAACGGCGAGGCGCTCTTCTTCAACGCCGCGGCCGAGGACTTGTCCACCGCCGAGCTGGGGCGCGTGGTGGTGGGCGCTTTGCCGGATAACGTCCACCTCACTGCGGACGGAAGCTACGCTCTCGTGGCCAACGAGGGCGAGCCGTCGAACGAGCTCAACGCCGAGGGCACCGATTACGTCGCCGACCCAGAAGGTTCCGTCTCCGTTATCAAGCTGCCGGCGGGAGTTGCGGCGCCGACTCAGGCGGATGCCCGCATCGCTGATTTCACGGCTTTCGACGGCAAGCCACTGCCTGAGGGCGTGCGCGTCTTTGGTCCCTCCGGGCACGAGGCGAAGCCCTCCATTGACTTCGAACCGGAGTACATCTCCTCCCAGGCGGGCAAGGCATACGTGACGCTGCAGGAGGCCAATGCCATTGGGGTCATCGATATTGAATCCGCCACCGTGGAGAAGATCCTGCCGGCTCACATTGCGGATCACTCGCAGGTAGCACTCGACTCCTCCAACAAGGATGATTCGGCTGAGCTGCGCACCATCCCGGTCAAGGGGCTGTCCATGCCGGATTCCATCGGCGCTTTCACCGCCGGTGGCCAGACCTACTTTGCTACCGCGAACGAAGGCGATGCCCGCGAGTGGGGTGTCAAGGAAAAGGACGGTGGTTCCGGCGTCTACACCGATGAAGTCGAGCTCAAGGACCTCATCGAGGACGGCAAGGTGTGCGAGGGCGCGCTGGGCGACGTCTCTGCGGAAGACCTCGCCGATAAGAAACAGGCCGGCAACCTGAAGCTGAGTACTGCTTCCGGCTGGAATGAAGAGAAGGGCTGCTTCGATGAACTCTATGCCTACGGCTCCCGGTCTTTTAGCATCTACGATGCCAACGGCACGGTCGTCTTCGACTCCGGTAGCGATTTTGAAAAGATCACCGCTGAGCTGAATGAACCGGGTGTGTTCCACCACAACGCCGATAACGAAGCGGCCGAGTTTGATGACCGCTCTGACAACAAGGGCCCTGAACCGGAGGCCCTGACAATCGGCAAGGTTGGGGATCGCACCTATGCTTTCGTTGGCGCCGAGCGCGTCGGCGGCGTTTTCGTCTATGACGTCACTGACCCGGCCAATGCCTCCTTCGTCACCTACGTCAACAACCGCGACTTCTCCACCGATGAGTTCGCCGCTGCCGGTGACTTGGGCCCGGAGGGCTTCACTTTCGTCGACAAGGCCAACTCCCCCAACGGCGAGCACCTGCTCATCGTGGGCAACGAAGTCTCCGGAACCACCACCATCTACTCCGTTGAAGATGTGCTCGACGACGAAGACGCTGCCGACAACAAGGACGACGAGGGCAAGAATAACCACAGCTCCCACTCATCCACCGCGGGCATCATCGCCGGTTCTGTCATCGGAGTCATCGCCGCGGTGGCTGCCGCGGTAGGCCTGCTGAACACTCCGGGTATCCGCGAAACCGTCCTCAGCCTTGCACCGGCGCCGCTGCGTGAGCAGCTGGAGAAGTTCCTGTAATCCCTACTTTTCCTCGGGGCGGGCTGCTACATTGAAGTGGGCTTAGGACAAGCTAGCCCCCTTTTTCTCACACCCCCTTCGCACCTTCTTTCAAGGAGAATTCCTGATTATGCGCCTTTCCACCTCCCTTATCGCAGTGTGCGCGACGACGATGGCCCTGGTCACCCCGTTGGCCACAGCCGCTGACTCCGCTGAGAGCAGCCAGTCCTCCGCTTCCTCCCAGAGCCAAAGCTCTAGTGGCGGAAGCTCTCAGGGCCCCAACGGTGGAAGCTCGATGAACGTCGGTCACATCGACACCTCCGATCTCTCCAAGGAATGTGCGGACGCTGTGCACAAGGCGCGTGAGGAGCACGAGCAGGCGGTGGCTGATGGCACCGCAGGTTCTTCCTTCATGGGGCCGCAGGAGCTGGGGCTCGGCATCCTTAACGGTTATGGTTCCTCTGGCATGCCAGCAGAGCCAGACTGCGTCCAAGCGGAAAAGGACGCCGAGTTGGAGAAGGAATGGGACGAGATGCCCGAATGGGTACAGTCCGCCCGCCCCAATGACACAGCCGAAGAGGTCTTTGCGTGGGTCGGCGGCATTATCGCTCTGGTCGCCGTCGCTATTAATGCGCTGACCGTGGTCGCACAATTCGACCCATCCGTTCTCGATGGTCTGCGCGCCTTCCTCAAGAGCCACGGCTTCTACTGGGATAACTCCCAGAAGAAGGAAGGCGAGAAAGCGGCTGCGAAGTAACCGCCTCCCCACCAAAAATTAAACGCGCGAACCAAGGAGGTTCGCGCGTTTATTTAGTTTGCTCACTGGTTCATGGCCGCTCGCTGATTAGAACAGCTCCTCGGTGGCAATCTGCGCACCCTCCACGAGGGACTCCAGCTTGGCCCACGCGATCTGGTGGTGCAGACGGCCGCCGAGACCACAGTCCGTCGATGCAATCACGTTTTCTGGGCCGACCAGTTCAGCGAACTGGATGATGCGGTCTGCTACCAAGCGTGGGTGCTCCACAGCATTGGTGGAGTGAGAAACCACACCCGGGTAAATGACGGTGCCCTCCGGCAACTTGTGGTCCTTCCACACGCGCCACTCGTGGGCGTGACGCGGCGAGGCACCCTCGAAGGAGAATCCGCCGACCTTGGCTTGCAGGATCTCCTCAATGATGTCCTCGAACGGAATATCCGTCACGTGCGGGCCATGCCAGGAACCCCAGCAGATGTGCAGACGAGTCTGCTCACGCGGGATGTCCTTGATGGACTCGTTGAGGATCTCAATGCGCTCGCGTAGGAAGGCCTGGAAGTCCGCGACCGTCGGCTCCGGGACCACGGAGTCCCAGGCTTCAGCCAGGTCCGGGGCGTCGAACTGCACGGTCAAGCCAGCATCCGTGATGGCCTTGTACTCCACCTTGAGCGCTTCACCGCAGGCACGCACGAGATCGGTCTCATCCTCGTAGTACTTGTTAGGCAAGCGCGCCGCAGCACCCGGGGACAGGGCGGCGACGAAACCTTCGGTGCCCTCTGGCAGGGCGTCGGCAAGCAGCTTCACGTCTGCCTCGACTTGTTCCTGGCCAATGTAGGTAACCGGGCCGGTGAACTCCGGGTTGGCCACCTTCTTGCGGCCGGTAAAGATTCCCGAATCCGGGTCGTTGTAGGCCTCGGCGAAAAGGGCGCGGTCGCGGCGATCCTTCATCGACGAAAGGCGAATCTTGCCCGGCTCGGAACGAATCTTGTCACCGATTTCCCAGCGGTCCTTGTCCGTCATGGTCAGACCACCCAGGCGGGTAAAGGAATAGTTCCACCACGCGCCGTAGTCCACGGCGCCGGAGGTGATGTGGCCGTACTCGCCCTCGTTAATGATGTCGATGCCGAGATCGACTTGGCGCTTAACGACGTCTGCGACCGAGCGTTCCAGAATCACGTGGAACTTCTCATCGGAGATGGTGCCTGCGGAGCGCTCGAGGTTTGCCTCCAGCAGCTCCTTGGTGCGCGGCAGCGAGCCAACGTGGGTGGTGCGAATCTTATTGACCATGGGAAACGGGGTTCCTTTCTTCTAGACTGTGCTGTCTAGCCTAGCTGTCAAGGCCCGTCTACCCATAGCGAAAGCGAAGATAAATTCACCCGAGGATGCCGGCGCCCATCGTCGCCTTGAGATCACCCATGAGATTACTGGAGCGCTCCACACGCAAATGCTCACCAAGGACCATCATGGTGGACTCTTCGCCGTCGACAAGCGTGAGGTACACATCCGACTCGCCCTTGTTGTTGACCAGGACCTGCTTGAGGCGCGCAATGTTGTCCATCGTGCACTGATCCGTGCGCATGGTCAGGCGCAGCGGCAGGCCGGCACCGTTGCCGGGGCCAAGATCGGGGATGCGGATATCAGAGCAGAACAGGGACATGCGCTCATCGCGGATCTTCACCTGCACCTTGGCCAGGATGATGTTATCTTCCGCGATCTGCGCGGCCACCAACGAATACACCTGGTTAAACACGAGGATGTCTACCTGTGCACCATTGTGATCCTCCATGCTGACGATAGCCCAGGGCGAGCCATCACGCTTGGAAAAGCGCCTGTCAACACCCGAGATGATTCCGCCAATCACCAGCTCTTGGCCATTGCCCACCTCACCGTTGAGGATCTTCGTAATCGGGGTATCGGTCTGCGCGTTGAGGGCTTCTTCGAATCCGTCGAGCGGGTGGCCGGAGACATACAGGCCCAGCATTTCCCTCTCCAGTGCCAACTCGTGCTTGCGGTCCCAGTTCTCGTCCGGAATATCGATGGCGAAGGCGGAGACGGACTCGCCTTGTCCTTCCTCCCCGCCAAAGCCGGCGAAGAGATCGAATTGGCCCTTGTCGGCCGCCTTCTTCGTCGTCTGCACCGAATCCACGGCATCTTCGTGGATGAGCATGAGTCCCTTGCGCGGATGCCCCAAAGAATCGAAGGCACCGGCCTTGATGAGGGATTCGGTGACGCGCTTCGAACAGGCCGCCAGCTCAATCTTGTCCAGGTAATCGGAGAAGGACGTATAGGCACCTTTCTCCCGCCTGGTCTTCACGATGGAATCCACCACGTCCCCACCGACGTTGCGGATAGCGCCCATGCCAAAGCGGATATCATCGCCCACGGCCTGGAAAGTCTCCACCGATTCATTGACATCCGGGGAGAGCACGCGGATGCCCAGGTGGCGGCAGTCGGCCAGGTAGATGGCGGACTTATCCTTTTTGTCACCCACCGAGGTCAACAGCGCAGCCATGTACTCCGGCGCATAATAGGCCTTGAGGTAGGCCGTCCAGAAGGACACCAAGCCGTAGCCTGCGGCGTGCGACTTGTTAAACGCGTAGGAGGCGAAGGGCTCGATGGTGCCCCACAAAGCGTCCATCGCTTCCTTGGAGTAGCCGTTGTCCTTCATGCCGCCCCAGAACTTGTCGTACTGCTGCGCCAAGACTTCGGGCTTCTTCTTACCCATGGCCTTGCGGAAGCCGTCTGCCTCGCCGGCGGTGTAGTTCGCCACCTTCTGCGAGATACGCATGATCTGCTCCTGGTACACGATGAGACCGTACGTCTCATCGAGGATTTCCTTGAGCGGCTCCTCCAGTTCAGGGTGGATCGGAGTAATTTCCTTGCGCCCATTCTTGCGGTCCGCGTAATCCCAGTGCGCGTTCACGCCCATCGGGCCCGGGCGATAGAGCGCCAGCGAGGCCACAATATCTTTGAAGCCCGTCGGTTTCATGCGTTTGAGCAGCTCCTGCATGCCGCCGGAGTCCAGCTGGAACACGCCCAGGGTATCGCCGCGCGAGAGCAGGTCATAGACCTTTGAGGCATTCGGGTCATCGGCGTGGAGGTCTTCGAGGTGGACTTCCTCGCCACGGTTTTTCTTGATGTTCTCCAGGCAGTCACCGATCACGGTGAGGTTGCGCAGGCCCAGGAAGTCCATCTTCAGCAGGCCGATGGCCTCGCAGGCCGGGTAATCCCAGCCAGTGATGTAGGCGCCGTCGGCGGGGCGCTTCCACATCGGAATGTGGTCCATGAGGCGCACCGAAGCCATAATCACGGCACACGCATGCACGCCGGCTTGGCGGACCACGCCCTCAAGACCACGGGCGGTCTCGTAGATCTTCTTGACGTCCGGGTCGGTCTCAATCATCTGCCGGACCTCGGCCGCCTCCGAATAGCGCTCGTGCTCTGGGTCCATGATGCCGGCGAGCGGGATGTCCTTGGCCATGATGGCCGGTGGCAGAGCGCCGTTAATGCGGTCGGCCATCTGGAAGCCGGGCTGGCCAAAGTGGACCTTCGCGGAGTCCTTAATAGCCTGCTTCGTCTTCACGGTGCCGAAGGTGATCACCTGCGCCACCTTGTCCTCGCCCCACCTCTCGGCGGCGTAGGTAATCATCTCGCCGCGGCGGCGATCATCGAAGTCGATATCGATATCCGGCGCGGAGGGGCGCTCCGGGTTCAGGAATCGCTCGAAGAGGAGATCGTGCTCGATCGGGTCAATATTGGTAATCGTCAGCGCGTAGGCCACGAGCGCACCGGCCGCCGAACCACGGCCCGGACCAACGCGAATGCCGATGGACCGCGCGTGCTTAATAAGCTCGGCCACGATAAGGAAGTAGGACGGGTAGCCCTTCATATCGATGACGCTGATCTCGTACTCAGCACGGTCGATGTACTCCTGCGGCACATCCCCACCGGGGAAGCGATCCTTCAGTCCCTCCATTACCTCATGGGTCAGCCAGGAGGTTGGGGTGTGGCCTTCGGGGACGTCGGCAATCGGCATGCGGTCGTGGGTATGTTCCTCCCAGATCTTGCCGTAGTCTTGCACGCGCTCCGCAATCCACAGAGTGTTATCGCAGGCTTCCGGGACCATATGGTCCCACAGCTCACGCATCTGCGCGGCGGACTTGATGTAGTAGCCGGTGCCGTCGAACTTGAAACGGTCCGGGTCCATAAACGTCTTGCCGGTCTGCACACAGAGCATCGCCTCGTGCGCGGGGGCTTGGGTTTCCAGCACGTAGTGGCAGTCATTGGTCACCAGCGGCGGCAGGTCCAGCTTCCGGCCGATTTCCAACAGGCCATCGCGCGTGCGCTTCTCGATGTCCAGCCCATGGTCCATGAGCTCCAAGAAGAAGTTGTCCTTGCCATAGATGTCTTGCCACATAGCGGCGGCCTCTAACGCCTCATTGAACTGGCCCAGGCGCAGGCGGGTCTGCACGTCACCCGACGGACAGCCGGTGGTGGCGATGATGCCCTCGGCATGCTCGGCAATCAATTCCGCGTCCATGCGCGGCCACTTGCCCAATTGGCCTTCATAGGAGGCCAGGGAGGACAGCGTGAACAGGTTGCGCAGGCCGGTCTCATTTTCCGCCAGCATGGTCTGGTGCAGGTAGGCACCGGAAGCGGAGACGTCATCGCGCTTCTGGTCCGGGGTTCCCCACAGCACGCGCTTCTTGTTGAAGCGTGACTCGGGCGCAAGATAGGCCTCGATGCCGATGATGGGCTTCACGCCAGCGCTCGTCATCCTTTGGTAGAAGGCATTGGAGCCATACATGTTGCCGTGGTCTGTCATGCCGACGGCAGGCATTCCTTGGCGAACCACCTCATCCGCCAACATATCCACCTTGGCCATGCCATCCAGCATGGAGAACTCGGTGTGGTTGTGCAGGTGGACGAAGGAGGAGTTTTTGGCCATGCGGCTCATCTTAGCGGGGACGTCAAACTTCGCCCGTAGGTCCTCGCTGAGGTACATTTTCTTAAATGTTCTACACTATTGCTGCCTATCTCATGTGGGGCTTCTTCCCGGCGTTTTTCCCGCTGCTGCGCCCCGCCAGCCCTTTCGAGATCTTGGCCCACCGCATCGTGTGGACCGCGGTTCTTGTCACCGCAATGCTCTTGGTGACCGGCGGCTGGCGCGAGTTACGAGCGTTCAGCTTGCGCACCTGGGGGTGGATGCTCGCCTGCGGCGTGGCCATCACCATCAACTGGGGCACCTACGTCATCGCCATCAACAGCGACCACGTGGCCGATGCCGCACTGGGCTACTTCATCAACCCGCTTGTCTCCGTGGCCCTAGGAATCATCTTCCTCAAGGAAAAGCTGACGAAGGCGCAGGTGGCGTCGGTCAGCATCGCCTTCATCGCCGTGTTGTGGCTAACCTTCATGACCGGTCAGGCCCCCTACTACTCACTGGCCCTAGCCTTCAGCTTCGGTATCTACGGCCTGCTTAAAAAGCGCATCACGGTCTCCTCCATGGGGTCGGTGGCCGCGGAAACAATTGTCATGCTCCCCTTCGCACTCATCTACCTGGGCTACCTCCAAGCACAGGGCGAATCCACCTTCACTACCGAAGGCCCCGGGCACATCGCGCTGCTGATTACCTCCGGCCTCGTCACCGCCCTACCGCTGCTGTGTTTCGCGCAGGGTGCTAAGCACCTGCGCCTGTCTACCCTCGGCATGCTGCAGTACATGACCCCCATCATGCAGATGCTGTGGGCACTGTTCGTGACCCAGGAGCACATGTCCACCGAACGCTGGATTGGCTTTGCCATCATCTGGGTTGCGGTGATCATCTACCTTGCGGACTTGGTGCGCATGGGCCGCGCTTCTCGACGCCGCGCCCGCCTCCACCCCGCCGACGCATCACGCGCCACTGCAAAGGATTAGCGGCGCTTCAGCTCCTCGCGCGCCTGCTTAGCCTCGGCGCGCCGGGCGGATTCCTCGCGTGCGTTGAGCGCCCACCGCGGCATGAGGACGGCCATGGCGATGCAATAGATGGCCACCACGATGAGAATACCGAGGGCGAGCTTGTCCGCACCCCAGATCCCTTGTGCGATGGCAGCCCCGGAGGCTATGAACGCGCCCGCCCACATCAAGAGGTAGGCAAAACGGTAGTTCGGCGGCCACGTGGAGGTGTTCGGAAACAAACGCATGTCTTCTCCTTGACTGTTTTAGCGGTTCTCGTTCTGTCCGACGTTAGCGGGCGGGCGCACGCCGAAGGATCCCCAGGCGGCATCGTCGGGGGCAACCTCCACGGTATCGACCCGCGGGTCGGAGGCGAGTGCGCGCAACTGACTCCCTTCGGAATAGACCACGACGGCGTCGACCTCCGTCGGCGCCTCCTCCCCCATGCCACCGGCTTGCTCATCCACGCGCGCCAACACCGCCTCGATGACGTCGGCGCGCTCGGCTCCTGAGACGGGTTCGGGAACAGCGATAGGAGCGGCCAGCCCAATCACGATGGCATCCATCCGCTGGATTGGTTGCAGAGCCTCAGAGACGTCGTGCGGACTCAGCGGCTTAGTAAAACCCACCAGCGCATAGGCTGGCTTATCCGCCTGCGCTAGCGAGGCCTCCGCGCGCTCGCGGTACTCGGAGGCAGTCTCGGTTCCATCCGGGCCCAGCTGATCTCCCTGCAACGCCGAGCGAGGCTGCGTGCCAAGCAGACCAAAAAGGACAATCACCACCAGCGCCAGCACGGCCAGCAGCACCAGTGCCGCGGCACGGCGGCGCCGATAGATGCGCTGGCGCGTGCTCCGCTGCGGGCTCATCCGCGCAATACCTCCACGGCGTGCTTGAGATCGTCCGGGTAGGGTGCGGTGCATTCGAACCACTTGCCGGTGCCCGGGTGGGTAAAACCGAGCTCGACCGCGTGCAACCACTGGCGGTTAAGCCCCACGCGCTTCGCCAGGTTCGGATCACAGCCATACATCGGGTCGCCCACGCAGGGATGCCCGGTGGCAGACATGTGCACGCGGATCTGGTGGGTGCGGCCGGTCTCCAGGTGGACTTCGAGGAGGCTGGCCTCGCGGAAGGCCTCGAGCAGCGTGTAGTGCGTCACCGCCGGCTTGCCGTCATCAATGACCCCAAACTTCCAGCCCGCGGAAGGATGACGCCCGATAGGCGCATCAATGGTGCCGACGATGGGATCGGGCAGGCCCTGGACCACAGCGTGATAGGTCTTTTTCACGGTGCGCTCGCGGAAGGCGTTCTTGAGCTGCGAGTAGGCCCGCTCACTAGCGGCGACCACCATGACGCCTGAGGTTCCCACGTCGAGGCGGTGGACGATGCCCTTGCGTTCGGTAGGGCCAGCGTCGGCAAGCGCATAGCCCGCCGCCCGCAGCCCGCCGATGACGGTGGGCCCATCCCAGCCCAAAGTCGGGTGGGCGGCCACGCCCACGGGCTTGAACACGCAGATGACATCCTCGTCCGCGTAGAGGACATCCATGCCCTCCACCAGCTCTTCCTTAGGAATGAGCGGCTCCTCGGGCGCTGGCATCATGACGTCGATCCAGCCACCGGCGCTTAAGCGCTCGGACTTGCCCACGGCCGCACCGTCGATTTCCACATCACCCGCCGTGCACAGCTGGGCCACGCGGGCGCGGGAAATGCCCAGGAGCTTGGCCAAGGCGGCATCCACACGCATGCCATCGAGCCCTTCGGGCACCGGCAACCTACGGCTTTCGCGCATTACTCTCCCCCCGTTTCCTTTTCTTCAGCTTTCTCGTGCATCTCCGCCCAAAGCATCGCAATGATGAATACCACGACGCCACAGGTAATGGCCGCATCCGCGATATTGAAAACAGCGAAGCTGCCCACGGAGATGTAATCCACCACGTGGCCGAACCAAAACCCTGGCTCGCGCACGAGGCGGTCGATGAGGTTGCCCAGAGCACCGCCGGCGATCATCGCCAGCCCGATGGCCTGCCACTTGTCATGAATGCGCGGGGCGGCGATTGCTACACCAACAACGAAGGCGAGTTGGATAGTGGTAAACAGCCACGTCGAGCCTTCCCCTCCCATGGAGAAGGCGGCGCCGGGGTTAAAGAGAAGGTAGAAGCGGAACCAGTCACCGATTACCGGTAGGGCTTCGCCTTCCGTGAGGATGGACAGCATCAGTGCCTTCACGGCTTGGTCGACGGCGGCCACACCGAGCACCACCGCAACCATCACTCCGATATAACTCCTTGCTTTCACCCGTTCCATTCTAAACAGGCTCATCCGGTAATTTGGAATGCGTGTTTCGTGTGAGAGCTCTAGCAGTCCTGTCCGCCACCGTCTTGGGAGTCAGCGGCGCGCTCGCCGGCTGTTCCTATTCCCAGCCGGCCAAGCCAGTCGAGGAGCCAGTGGGCTTAGCCCTCGATGCCCCACGCGTCACCCTCCTAGAACCCGGTGACGACGCAAGCCGCGTTGTGGCTTATAAGGATCTCGATGCTACTCAGGAGCTGACCTATGAGGTCGCCACGGGTTTTGACCAGCAATTACGCAAGGACGGCAGCTCGGCTCCTGCACCAGCGGCCAAGGACAAAGTCACCCTTCCGCTACAGGCCTCGGTGGAGGCTGCCACCGAGAATGTTGAGGGCCAGTTGCCGGCCAGCCGCAACGCCTTCGTTACCGTGGGCAAGCCTGAGGCCGAAGGCGCGGACGTCTCCTCCGCCGAGGGCTTCCAGTTTGGGTGGCGCGGCACGGATAGCGGGCAAATGAACTCGCTGCGTCTTGCCGCCCCGCAGGCCGCAACCGACGAGGCCCGCAGCACTGTGGAGCGCGCCATCACCAGCCTGACCTCGCTGCCCATCGTCTTCCCGGATGAGGAAATTGGCTCCGGTGCTCAGTGGGTCGTGGAATCGCGCGTTACCGGCGAGTCCACGCTGCTGCAAACCACGACCTATACCTTGGACAAGCTCGACGGGGATATCGCCACGCTCAACGTCGAGGTTGAGCAGCGGCCGTCCCTGGGCGCGCTCTCCTTCGACGGCGCTGACGCGCCCGAGGAGCTGCGGGGCAAAGAGCTCAAGGTCATGGACACCACGTCGACGTCGAAGGGGACGGTCACCGTTGATCTGACCAAACCGCTTCCCACCGCCGGCGATGTCTCCGTGACTACTGCCATTTCTTATGGTGCGGACAGCTCCGATCTTCGCGTGGTGCAAACCAGCGCCACCGATATGACGTTCACCACCGACTAGTCCGCTGCGCGCCGAGCCTGCCCCGCATCAGGCAACCGCGCGCCGACCTTCGGACAGCACAGCGCCCGCCACCCACTGGCTCTCAATCCAGTGTGGTGGCGGGCGCTGAAGCTTGAATCCCAGTCTTACTGAGCCGGGGCGTCGGCTGGGGCCTCAGCGCCTTCTGCCGGGGCGTCGGCAGGCGCCTCTGCGCCTTCCGGTACGGAATCAGCACACATCTCCGGCACCTCTTCCGGCGGGACGATGTTGGTGACCAGGACACAGGCCCACGTCTTGGACAGCTTCCACGTGCCGCCCTCGTTGATGAACTCCACCTGGTCAGCGGTCTGCTGCTGGCCGTCCGGGGTGTTGATGTGGACGGTGGCCAGCGCGGAATCCGGCACGAGGCCCGGGATGACCGGGGCAACGACCTCGAAGGTGGCGCCGGACTCGGCCTGGGACTGCGACATGACGTCGAAAAGCTCCGGCGCCGTCTCGCTGCCCTGGACCAGCTGGACCTTCTCTTCCTGCGGAAGGTTCGGGTCTGCGGCCTTGGTCAGGATCTCATTGAGCTGCTCCACGGTAGGCATCTCGGTGGAGGCCACCTGCGATGCGGAGGTTTCGCCCGAAGGCTTAGCGGCGGTGCTGTTCTCGGTGTCTGCATCCTCGGAAGACGAGCAGGCAGCCAGGGCAGTCGCGGCGCCCAGGGCCACAACGGCGGCGCTCAGCTTGAAGGATTTCACAAATACTCCTCACGTAGGGGATCGTGGTTTATCCCTTTTACTTTAGCGTCCACGACCGCCGCCCTGGGGTTCCCGCGCAGGTGCGTGCCTGTAGTAGCCTGCTGTCATGACTTTCGCCCTCATCGCCACCGGTGGCACCATCGCCTGCACGACGGTCCGTGACGGATCCCTGGTCCCCACCGTCAGTGGGCAACAGCTAGCCCAATTCCTCAACGCTGAAAGCGGAACGCACGACATTGAGGTGGTGGAATTCCGCGCGCTGGATTCCAGCTCGATTACTTTGGCAGACCTCGATGAGCTACTGCTGTGTGTGCGCCAGCACCTTGCGCGCCCAGAGATTGATGGCGTCCTCATCACGCACGGCACCGATTCCATGGAAGAAACCGCGCTGGCGTTATCCCTCTTCGACCTCGGCGAGGGGCCCATCGTGCTCACTGGCGCGCAGCGCGCCTTCGACCACCCGGCTGGTGATGGCCCGCGCAACCTGCGCGATTCCTATGAGCTCCTGTGTTCCGGAAAGGCCGGCGTGTGGGTGCAATTCGGCGGCAAGACCATTCCCGGACGCGGCGCGCGCAAGTGGCATACTTCGCAGCTCAACGGCTTTGAGGAGCTACCGGTGGGTGACTCCGCTCTGCCGCCGTTGCCGCTCTCCCCCATGGCGCAACACCCCGTTGAGATCATCGCCGCCTACCCGGGTGCCGGCGCCGCGCTTGTCGACGCCTCCCTCAACCACACCCATGGCCTCGTCATCGAGGCGATGGGCTCGGGGAACATGGGTGAAGAGATGGGAGAAGGGGTTGCCCGCGCGCTGCAAGCTGGCGTGCCCGTGGTGATTAGCACCCGCACACCCTACGGAGCTACCAAGCTGGCCTATGGCGGCGCAGGTGGCGGTGCCACCTTGGGCGAGATGGGCGCGGTGGCCTCCGGCGGATTCCGAGCCGGCCAAGCCCGCATTATGCTCGCCGCGGCACTCGCTACCGACACACCGGTGGCAGAGATGTTTAGCACTGCCCCCTCCGCCACTGCTTATACCGCGGGCTAGCTATCCTCGCGTGGCGGTTCCTCCCCAGCGGTGTCAGTCTCGGGGTCATCGGCCTCGGTGGCGTCGCCTAGCAGCGCCCCCTCCCACGCCAGTGAATCCAATGGATCGGCCGGGTGGAGATCTTCATCCTCAGCCGCGAAAGAGCGCACAAACCCCGGGCCCGTAGCGCGAGTTTCAAAGCGTACGCTAACCACCCCGTGGCCGGCGCCTTGGATCCAGCCGTGGCCAAACTCGGAGTGGTAGACGTCCTGGGTAGCGTGCCAGCGGCGCATCGAATCCGATCCCGCTTCTCCCAGCGATTCCGACTCTGCTCCGGGCTCTGCCTCGGGTTCCGGCGCGCCGGGCAGGTGGTCGCTGACGCCAGTCTCGTAATCCGTATCCGGAGCTGGACGCACGACCTCGCGGTCGAGCTCAGGAAATAGCACGTCTTGGCGGGCCTCCTCCAACCCCGAGTAGCTCACCCCGACCAGCCTGATGGGCCCGAGCTCCTCCGGGTAGCGCGCCAAGCTCAAGGCCTTAGCCTCGAGGACCTTCAGGTCATCCGTGGCATAGGGCAGCGTGGCCGAGCGGGATTCGATGTGGAAATCCGCCATCCGCAACTTCACCGTCACCGTGCGCGCGCCGCGGCCGTCCTTGAGCAGGCGGGAATGCGCGCCCTGCGCCGCGCGGATCAGTGCCGCATCCACCTCCGCCGCCGTGCGCAGGTCCGTGGGGTAGGTGAACTCGGTGGAGATTTGTTTGGCAATCGCGCGCGGGGCAACCGGGCGCTCATCAATCCCTTGGGCGAACTCCCACAGCTGCACGCCCACCACGTTGCCCAGTGAGATCTCGACTTCCTTGCGACTCATCGCCGCCAGCTGGCCGATAGTCTCCACGCCGATAGCTGCGAGCTTCTGCTGGGTGACTGGGCCCGCTCCCCAAAGCTTGCCCACCGGCAGCGGGTGGATGAGCTCATCGAAGCGCTCCTGGGGCACGATGAAAGTCCCGTCCGGTTTGGCCTCCCCTGACGCGATCTTCGCGCTTTGCTTTCCTGCACCGGCGCCGATGGAGCTGGGAAGGCCCGTCTCGGCTCGAATCACTCGGCGCAGATTCTCCGACCACTCACGGACTTCGGTGGGCGTGGCCCCGACGAGTGCAGCTGGTTCCATGAAGGCCTCATCGATGGAGAGCTGTTCGATGACCCCAGCGTGCTGCGCAATAATTCCAAATACCCGGCGCGAGGCCGCCACATACACCGCCCGGCGCGGCTGCACCACCACGGCTTTATAACCCACGAGCTGCTGCGCTCGGAACATGGGCATAGCGGAATGAGCTCCATATGCGCGGGCTTCATAAGAGGCGCCGGCGACGACGCCGCGTCCGCTCGTTCCACCCACCAACACCGGCCGACCGCGCAAGGTAGGGCGGGTGAGCTGCTCCACCGACGCAAAGAACGCGTCCATGTCGATGTGAAGAACCCAGCGCTGCATGCCTTCAAGTCTAAAACACACATTCGCATCAGCAAGGCACCCCAACCGTGCCGTGAGAGAACTAGCTCTCACTTGCCCACCGCGTGATCAATGTCTCACGAATTGGCGTTTGCGCTAGACCGAGAGCACCGCATGCATGCATCATGTATACATGCAAAAAGACAAGGTACCCGCCGCGGAACGGGCCTACGATCACCTCAAGCGCCGCATCATCGATGACGACATCGATGACTCGGAGATGCTCTCCGAAGCCGCCCTTGCCGCCGAGCTGGGAATGAGTAGAACCCCGGTGCGCGAGGCTTTCCTCCGCTTGGAGGTGGAGGGCTTCTTGAAGCTCTATCCCAAGCGCGGTGCGCTGGTCGTACCGATTAGCCCCCGCGAGATCCGTGAGGTCTACGAGGCGCGCCTCCTCGTGGATGAGAACTCTGCCCGCCATATTTGCGGGCTGTCCGCCGAGGAGCGCGGTCTCATCGCCGATGTCCTCGTCGCCACCATCGATGAGCAAAAGGCTGCCCTCGACGCTGGCGATCTGGGCACCTATACCCAACTCGATGCGAAGTTCCACCAAACCATCATGGACAACGGCGGCAACCGCCTCCTCGCCCATCTCGGCCACACCTTGCGCGAGCGCCAACAGCGATTTACCGCAACTGCCATCGGCCGCAGCGTCGAGAAGGCACGCGGCTTCGTGGCCCAGCACGCCTTGCTTGCCGACGCCCTCCGCACCGGCGACATCGACACCTACCTGACCGAACTCCATTCCCACCTCAACTCCTCAAGGAAGCAACTGTGACTGTCTCTGCGCATTCGAACCCGCTTGTCGAGGCGCCTACTCCCCAACCCGACGCCCCCACAGACGCCGACACCACCGAAAGCACTGAAAGCGCTGCCTCCCCAGGCTCGCCCAGCCGCTCCGCCGAAGCGCCGCTGCCTAAGCGCGCGTGGTTCCCCGTCGCCGGTGCCATGATCGCGGTTGCTTGGGGCGGAAATGAATTCACCCCGCTGCTCGTGATGTACCGCGAGACCTCGAATTTTTCCCAGGTGACGGTCAACGGGCTCTTAGCCGCCTACGTGGTTGGCATCATCCCCGCGCTCCTTATCGGCGGCCCGCTGTCCGATCTGCTTGGCCGCCGCCCACTGTTGCTCCCCGCGGCACCGCTGTCCTTGGCGGGATCTTTCTTGCTCTCCATCGCCCCCAACGAACCACTCATCATCGCGTTGGGACGCGTCTTGTGCGGTATGGCATTAGGCCTAGTCATGGCGGTGGGTTCAACGTGGATTACGGAGCTCATCACGCGCGCCGGCGGCGACCCAGCGTCCGGCGCTCGTAAGGCTTCATTGTGTTTGACCGCCGGCTTCCTCGTCGGCGCGGGTATCGCTTCGGTGCTGGCCCAGTGGGGGCCATGGCCGACTCACACGGCCTATATCCTCCACATGCTGCTCACGCTGTTGACTGCCGTGTGGCTCCTGCATACGCCTGAGACCCGCCAGCCCAGCCGAGGCGATGTCAAGACCACCATCCTGGAGCTCAGGGTGCGTGACATGCTGGAGATGCTCCACATCCCCGCCGCTGCGCACAAGCGTTTCCTGCGTGTCGTCGTGCCCGTGGCCCCCTGGGTCTTTGGTTGTGCGGGAGCGGCCTATGCGCTCCTTCCACAGCTGCTATCCGAATCCGCTGGAAACGCCCCCATCGCTTTCTCCGGCCTGATGACCGTCATCACCCTGGGCTGCGGCGTGGCCGTCCAGATGCTGGGCCGCCTGGTTGATACCCACAAGTCCGCGCGAGCCTCGGCCCTGTCGATGTTCGTCATCACCGTCGGCGCAATCCTCGGAGCGTTTGCTGCTCACTCACTGTCCCTGCCGCTCGGCATCGCGGCCGCCGCCACGATGGGCTCGGGATACGGTTTGGCGCTGGTCGCTGGATTGTCTGAGGTCCAGCGCATCGCGGGCGAGCGTGAGCTCGCCGGCCTGACCGCCGTGTACTACTCCATTTCCTACACCGGCTTCTTCATCCCGATGGCTTTCAGTGCGCTTGCACCCTATATCGGTTTCACCGCGTTGTTCAGCATCGGCAGCTTCTTGGCTCTGGTCTGCCTCATCAATGTCATCCTTGCTTGGCGCGCGCACCTGCCCGGCACCCGCCGCTAACACGGTCACCCCGTAAAGGCGGCATCCTCCGGGCCGCCTTGCGCCACCAGTGCGCAAATGCTCAAAGCTCCGCCTCCCACTCGAGGGAAGCGGAGCTTTTCGCTGCGGATTTAGGCCTTGGCCACGGTAGCCGTCACGCCCTTGAGGACATCATGGATGTTCTGTCCATCGCTTGGCTCGAGAGCCTGGGCCGTCACAGTGAAGTCGACGGCAAGCACCTCCGCCGCGATGTGCTCGCGGTGGCGATGAGCCCACTCTTCCTTCTCCGCTGGAACGGAGAGAACCACGGTGATGCGGTCAGTCACCACGAAATCCTCGGCCTTACGCGCATCCTGCAGGCCGCGGATGACATCCGCTGCCCAGCCCTCTGCCTCGAGCTCCTCCGTCACCTCGGTATCCACGGCGACAAGGCCATCGAGCCCTTCCACGCGAGCCGTCGACTTCGCATTCGCCGCCTTGAGGCGCTCGGTGTACTCGTCCGGAGATAGGCGGATATCGCCGTCGACCACGACGTCCTCGCCCTCGCGCACGTAGTTGCCCGCCTTGAGGTTCTTGATGGCTCGCTGAACATCCTTGCCCAAGCGCGGACCGGCTACCTTGGCGTTGCACACGACCTCGAAGGTGCCCACCGCGTCGACATCGTCGGTAAGCTCAACGTCCTTAACGTTGACCTCATCCCGGATGATGTCCTTGAAATCCGCCAGGCGCGCCGAATCCTTCATCGCCACCGTCAGCTTCGGCAGCGGCAGGCGGTTGCGCAGCTTGTTGGACTTGCGCACCGAGGACGCCGCGGAGGCCACCGCGCGGGTGGCATCCATGGCGGCCACGAGGGCATCGTCAGCCGGGTAGTCCTCGGCCTTCGGGTAGGAAGCCAAATGCACGGAGCGCTCACCGGTCAGGCCGCGGTAGATAACCTCGGCCACATGCGGCAGCAACGGCGCCACCACGCGGGAGACGGTCTCCAGGACCGTGTAGAGGGTGTTGAAGGCCTCCGGATGGGCTTCCTCGCCCTCCCAGAAACGGTCACGGGAGCGGCGCACGTACCAGTTGGTCAAGGCATCCGCGAAGAGACGAACCTCCTCGGTCGCCGAGGCAATATCGGTATTCGCCAGCGCATCATTCGTGTTCTTCACCAAGTCATGCGTCTTGGCCAAGATGTAGCGGTCCAGCACGTTGGTGGAGCTGACATCGAACTTCGCGTCCTGGGAAGCGTAGAGCTGCAGGAAGGTGTAGGCATTCCAGATCGGCAGGATAGCCTGGCGCACGCCCTCACGGATGCCCTGCTCGGTGACGATGAGGTTGCCGCCGCGCAAGATCGGCGAAGACATGAGGAACCAGCGCATCGCATCCGAACCATCGCGGTCAAAGACCTCGTTGACGTTCGGGTAATTGCCCTTGGACTTGGACATCTTCAAGCCGTCATTGCCCAGAACGATGCCGTGGGCCACAACCTTCTTGAACGCCGGGCGGT
Source organism: Corynebacterium sp. HMSC059E07 (assembly GCF_001814395.1). Lineage (NCBI taxonomy): Bacteria > Bacillati > Actinomycetota > Actinomycetes > Mycobacteriales > Corynebacteriaceae > Corynebacterium > Corynebacterium sp. HMSC059E07. The sequence goes on along the minus strand of NZ_KV816293.1, from coordinate 59,920 downwards.
CGAACAGGGCGGTGGACAACACGTGCAGGAGGTAGAACCAGCCGCGCGTTTGGCCGGAATACTCCACGATGAAGTCCGCCGGGGAATGCGTCTCAAACCATTCCTTGTTCTCAAACGGGTAGTGCTTCTGCGCGAACGGCATCGAGCCCGACTCAAACCAGCAATCCAGCACGTCCGGCACGCGGCGCATCGTGGACTTGCCCGTCGGATCATCCGGGTTCGGACGAGTCAGCTCATCGATGTACGGGCGGTGCAGGCTCGTCGGACGCACTCCGAAGTCACGCTCCAGCTCATCCAGCGAGCCATAGACATCGACGCGCGGGTACTCCGGGTTATCGGAGATCCACGCCGGGATCGGAGCGCCCCAGTAGCGGGTGCGGGAGATGTTCCAGTCGCGAGCGCCCTCCAGCCACTTGCCGAACTGACCGTCGCGGATGTGCTCCGGCAGCCACTCGATCTCATTGTGGTTGAGCTCGACCATGCGGTCACGGAACTCCGTCACCTTGACGAACCATGCAGGCAGCGCCATGTAGATGAGCGGCTCGCCGGAGCGCCAGGAGTGCGGGTAGGAGTGCTCGATGGTCACGTGGCGTACCACGCGGCCAGCGGCCTTGAGGTCCTTGATGATGGCCTTGTTGGCATCGAAGACGAGCTGGCCCTCATACGGCGGTACCTGGGAGGTGAACTTGCCGTCCTCATCCACCGGGATGACCAGCCCCACGCCGTACTTCTGGCAAGTGAGCATATCGTCCTCACCGAAGGCCGGGGCCTGGTGGACCACACCGGTACCGTCCTCGGTGGTGACGTAGTCAGCAAGCAAGACCTGGTACGCATTCTCCACGTCCGGGAAAAAGCCGAAGATGGGCTGGTACTTGAAGCCCTCCAGCTCCGCGCCCTTGAACGTCTTGAGGACTTCCGCCTCACCCAGCTCCTTCGCCAGGGTGCCGGTCAGTGCTTCAGCCATCACGAAGGTACGGCCAGCAAAGTCGCCCTCGGTGGCCTTGAACAGGACGTAATCAACCTCCGGGTGAACCGCCAAAGCCAGGTTAGACGGCAGGGTCCACGGGGTGGTGGTCCAGGCGAGGAAGGAGGCGTCGGCAAGCTCGGCGTTCTCCGCCAACGTCTTCTCCGCCGCACTTCCCTCCACGGCACCAGCCACCGGGAACGTCACCGTCAGGGTCGGGTCCTGGCGCATCTTGTAGGAGTCATCCAGGCGGGTCTCCTGGTTCGACAGGGAGGTGTGCTCCGCCCAGGAATACGGCAAAACCCTAAAGCCCTGGTAGATCAGGCCTTTGTCATAGAGCTCCTTGAACGCCCACATGACGGATTCCATGTACTCCAAGTCCATGGTCTTGTAGCCGTTCTCGAAATCCACCCAGCGAGCCTGGCGGTTGACATACTCTTCCCACTCATCGGTGTACTCGAGGACAGACTTGGCGCAGTACTCGTTGAACTTCTCCAGGCCCATCTCCTCGATCTGGCCCTTGTCGGTGATGCCGAGCTGCTTCTCTGCCTCCAGCTCCGCCGGCAGTCCGTGCGTATCCCAGCCAAAGACGCGAGGAACGTGGTTGCCGGCCATGGTGCGGTAGCGCGGGACGATGTCCTTGACATAACCGGTCAGCAGGTGGCCGTAGTGCGGCAGACCGTTGGCAAAGGGAGGGCCATCATAAAAGACATACTCGGGGCAGCCCTCTGTCTGCTTGAGGCTGGCTTTAAAGGTGTCGTCGGCCTTCCAGTACTTCTGGACTTCCTGCTCCATATCGGGGAAACGGGAAGACCCAGCAGTCATATCGACTTTGGGATAAACACTGCCGACGTTCGCGGGGTTATTACTCATCTAAAAATTCCTTCACTCGTTCGCTGTGACGGGGACGCGCCATACGGCTCGCGGTACCACCCCGCTTGGGCGCCAAGGCGCCCCGCTTCGTTGATGTGAAGGAGATGACGGTCCCTACCCGCCCGGTTCTAATGATGCGACGCTCACGCGCCTCACGTTCTTCCGGAATGCTCCCCGGTGATAGCCGGCTCACTGCATATAGCTCCAAAGTATAACCGAGGGGTCAAGTTTTCACAGGCGCAGGTTCCCGTGAACCCCAAGATAGAAACGACAGTGCACAAAAGAGGTGCCTGAGAAACGGTTTTCCACAGGAACATTTTTTCTAATGCGCGCAGCTCAGAAGGTGTTTTATGCTCCACAGATATGAACGTGCTACAGACTTTCCTCAACGCACTCGGGGCCGGCATCGATGTCATCGCCGAGTGCGAAGGCATGTCTGAAGCAGACCTCATCGCCGCCGGTTCCCCAGACAAAACTGCCGCGCAGTTGGTGCGGCTGCACACGAGCTTCTTTGGCAAGACCGCCATGACCAAGATGCAACGTGATGCGGTGAAGGCTGCGCGCCAGCGCGGCCACTCATTGCCCACCCTGGAAGTCATTGACCGCTATGCCCGCAAAGCCAAGACACAGGCATTGGGCTGGAAGCTGCGCCTAGAGTTGTGCCGGACCAGCGCCGATACCCTCGCGATGGAAACACTGGCGAAGAAGAAGCTCAAGGAGCACTCGGCCCCGCCCGCACCGAAGGAGGGCGTGACCATCTACCGCCGCCGCAATGCACCGTGGACGATGGCAATCACAGGCCCCGCGCAAATGATTGCAGAGCTTAGCGACGCCGTCGACCGCGAACGTCCCCCCGAATCCATCCGCGAAGCTTTCTTCAAAGGCGCCGCCCCGCGCCGCGGTTTGCAAACCAATATCTTGGTCCCGCTGGATGCAATGACGAAGATTCTCAACGGCGACGGCGAGGAAATCACGCTGCAGATGACCAACGGCGCAACGATGACCGGCGCGGAATACCTCAACAAGGTCCTAGCCGAAGAGATCAACCTCGATGGCGCGCTCGCGACTCTCTTCCACCCCTATCACGGGCCGGTCAACCTCTACTATGAGGAGCGCTCCGCCAGCATCAAGCAGCGCATCATGGCCATGGCCGAGTTCCCGGTCTGTGCTTGGGGCTCCTGCATGAAGCCCGCCGATGAATGCCAAGTTCACCATCTCATCGCGTGGAAGAACGGCGGGTATACCAACCAGGAAAACCTGGTGATGCTGTGCCCATATCACAATGGCGTGAACCAGGACGATCCGAACGCGCCACCGGGACGCGGCCGCATAGCCCGGGTCAACGGAACGGCCATGAGGACGTACGGTCCCCTCCCGCCGCCCACGCCTCTGCAAGCGCCTCCCGGGCTATTCGACGCCCTGGAAAGAGACGACTAGGAGCGACACAACTAGGAGTCTTCGCAAAAGCCCTCCACCCAGAATTACTGCTGGGGCGAGGGCTACTCGTCGTGCTTGCGGCGCAGTTTAATCACGGTATCTGCGATAAACAGAACAATGCCTACCCCGGCAGAAGCAAAGAGCAGGTACAGAGACCACTCAGCGGCGGAGAGGATGTAATTCACGAACGCCAAGAAAGCCACAAAGGCCAAAAGCAATGCACCAATAAGCATGCGCGCTCTCCTTCCCCGTCACTGCCTGAAAAATCAATACCTACTGAGAATACATACCCACAGAAAAGAATAACGGCGCCCCCGCAGGGACGCCGCTGATTCAGTGATTAATTGTTGGACTTGCCGGCTTCACCGTTGGGAGCAGCGGTACCGCGGGACTCCAGCTCCTCAAGCTGAGACTGCAGCAGCGTCTTGAGGCGAGTACGGTACTCGCGCTCGAAGGTGCGCAGCTCGGAGATGCGAGCCTCCAGAGCGGTCTGCTGCTGCTTGACCGTGTTCATGACCTCGGTGTGCTTCTTCTCGGCATCGGCCTGCAGCGCAGCTGCCTTCTCCTCTGCCTGGCGAATCTGCGCCTCGGCGCGGGACGTAGCGTCGGACTCAGTCTGCTTTGCCTTGTTCTCAGCGTCCGCCACCAGCTTCTTGGAGCGGGTATCGGCCTCCTGCAGCTGAGCTTCGTAGCGCTTCTGGGCATCCGCGAGCTGGGCCTTGGAGTGGGAGTCAGCATCGGCAAGCTGCTTCTCTGCCGCCGTGCGGGCCTCAGCCAGCATGGACTCGGAATCAGCCTTGGCCTCGCTGGTGAGACGGTCCGCCATCTCCTGAGCCAAGCCCAGCACGCGGGCTGCCTGCATGTGAGTATCCGGGGTAGCCAGGCCCTGTGCATTGGACTGGGCAGCGCCCGCACCAGCCACGGCAGCGGCGGAAGAGGCGGTGGTGGAGGCTGCGGAGTTCTTCTTTGCGGACTCCAGCTCCTTCTTCGTGTTCGCCAGTTCCTTCTTGGAAGCCTCGAGCTCGCGCTTGGCGGCGGCAGCTTCCTCGCGAGCTGCCTTGAGCTCGGCGGAGTTGTCCTTTGCCTGAGCAGCCGGCGCCTGGGAAGACTGTGCCTGAGCAGCCTTTGCCTGCTCCTGCGCACGCTTCGTCTCTTCCTTGGCCTTGGCAATCTCATTCTTGGAGTCAGCCAGCTTTGCCTCGTACTCAGCGCGAAGCTTGGATTCAACTTCCTTGCGCACAGCGGCCTCGTCGACCTTAGCGGCAGTAGCGCCGCCAGCGGCGCCGGCCGAAGTCTGAGACTTCAGTTCCTCAACCTGGGCGTGGAGATCATCGTTCTCGTCCTGCAGCTGAGCAAGAGCATCCTCAACGAGGTCGAGGAACTGATCTACCTCATCCTCGTTGTAGCCACGCTTGCCAATTGGCGGCTTGCTGAAAGCGACGTTGTGTACATCAGCGGGTGACAGTGGCATTGACTTCTCTTCCCCTTACGAATCGGTCAAACCTCTAGAGGTTCCAGAGGCCGGGTACATGTGCGGTTAATAATACGGATTTTGCTAACTCATTGTATCCGAATCAACACATTATCTAACGCTGGCACGAGTCTCAACGTTAACAGGAGGGTTTAATACACCCGTTAGTTACACAGCAAGTCCGCTGGGGCCGAAAAATAGCCACGAAATCAGTTGCGAAAGAATGGACAAAAGCAGGAACAAAACAATGATGGAAACGTCGAGCGCAACGCCTCCCAACTGCAGCGGAGGAATCACCTTTCGCAGCGCCTTAACCGGCGGGTCAGTGACTACGAAAAGCACCTCTGCAACCATCATGAACCAGCGGGGTGGATTGAATTGGCGCGAAAAAGATTGAATCATTTCGATGACGATTCGCGCTAACAAAATCCACGAGTAAAGACTCACGGCAACGAGGAGAATTGAACCTAAAGCATTCACAGTGCCCGAGCCTATCCGAACCACCCCCGCTAACGGTATTCCCCTGCCCTCCGGTTCGCGCTCGGCGAACATGAACGGCTAATCGTCGGCTGAACTATCCCCGAACTCAGTTCGCCGCTGGCCTCATAAATACGAAACCGCCCCATCGCTTCCCCTCCCCTAAGCCAACACGGGAGAAAAGAAATCGATGAGGCGGTAGAACGCGACGTACTTAGCGCAGATGCGCTGCGCGCTCCAGCTCAACAGTGGAGATATCGGCGCCCTTCGGCACGATGGCAAACACCTTACGGCTGGTGTCCACGCCCTTGGTCAGGTTCTTCATGCGGCCCTCCAGTGCAAAGCAGAGGCCAGCGGCAAAGTCGACGAAGCGCTTTGCGGAGCCACGGTCAGCGTCAGTGAGCTCGAAGACCACTGCGTCACCGTCGCGGAAAGGGCCACCAACCTTCGCTGCATCGTCGAAAGAGACGAGCGACAGCGCCACGATGGTCGGGACAAATTCCTCTTCCGGCTTCTCGTAGGAAGGTGCATACGCCGGTGCGCTGTAGCTGCGCTCGTCAGCGTAGTAAGCATCGTCGGTGTCCATGTCCATCGGGCCCAGCCCGAAGAACTCTTTAGTCCTATCAATCAGTGACATTCTGGGTCTCCCTCTGACCTAGTGTGTGCTGTTCATTTGCTGTCTTGTAATGCACTTTTGCAATGTCAATTAACCTAGCGGGCGAGCTCCCATGATTCCGGTTCCGACACGCACGATATCCGTTCCAGATGCAATCGCCGCCTCCAAATCTGCGCTCATTCCGGCTGACATTTTTAAAGCCCGTCCGAGCTTCGCCGCGACCTCGTCGGTCAGCGCCCTTACCCGAGCGAATACCTCCGCAGGCTCGCTCTCCAGTGGAGGAACCACCATGAATCCCTGCAGCTGCACATTCTCCAGCTCTTCAACGACATCCACCAGAGCGGGGACGTCCTCCAGCGGGCATCCGCCGCGTGCGGTGTCGCCATCGGCGGAAACCTGAATGAATGCCGGAAGGGCGTCCTCGCGTTGCCCGCGTTCTTGGGCAAGCGCCACTCCTCGGTCCAGCGCCCGGGCAAGCTTTTCTGAGTCAAGGGAGTGCACGCTGTGCGCCCAGCGGGCGACGTGGTTCGCCTTTTTGGTTTGAATCTGGCCGATCATGTGGAAGCGAATCTCGGGCAGCGCCTCTGCTTTGGCGCGCGCCTCCTGCTCACGGTTTTCTGCTACATCCGCAATTCCCAGCTCCCCCAGCAGCGCGATGTCCTCTGCCGGGTGAAATTTCGTCACCGGCAGCAGCTGTGGCACGGGACGGTCATACGTGGCGGCAAAACGTCGAATCTCAGCGCGGGTGCGCTCCAACCCGGCCCGTAGTTCTTCGCGACGCTCAGCGGGGTCCTTGCTAGTCATTTAATCCTCCAACCAAATCACACCGGCTTGACGCCCGGTGACGCCCTCGCGGCGATAAGAAAAGAAATCAGTGTCTTCGATCGTGCAGCGTGGATCCGACTCAATGGCCGTAACCCCCATCCCCATCAGCTGGCGAATCAGGCCGGCGCGCACGTCAACTCCCCACGTACCAGACGAGGTGCGAGTCTTGGAGCCGGGCAGGTGTTTCTCGACGTCGTCCGCCATCTCCTCCGGCACCTCATAGTTGCGCCCAGAAGCAGCAGGCCCCATAAGTACCTGGATCGACGCGGGAGTCGCCCCCAGCTCAACCATTGCGTTCACGGTGTTCCGGACGATTCCGTTACGTGCGCCGAGGCGCCCGGCGTGGGCGGCGGCGATGACGCCCGCGGAGACGTCGACAAGCAGCACCGGTGTGCAATCAGCAACGAGCACGCCTAGCCCCAAGCGCTTTTCGGTGGTTACTACGGCATCGGTGGCGGGGACGGGTTCGCGGACACCGCGGCGTTCGGCCCCCACCACCGTGACCGTGTTGGTGTGGAGCTGTTCCATCCACACGATGTCTTCTAGACCAGTCACCCGCAGAAGCCGCTGGCGATTGGCGGTCACGGCCTCGGGGTCATCACCAACGTGATCACCCAAGTTGAAAGAGTTATAAGGGGACGACGACGCCCCGCCGGCACGGCTGGTGAAAACCATGCGGACGGGGCGTTGTGCTACGTGTGCTTCCTCGTTTACTGGCATGCACTCCAGAGTAGCGGGCTGGGACTAACGCATGAAGGACGGCACGTCGAGATCGTCGTCGCCGTCATCATCGAAGTCGCGGCCACGGCGCTCAGCGGGGCGCGAGAGGCGGTACTCGTCGTCGGCGCCGCGGCGGTACTCCTCACCGCGGAAGCGGTCCGAGGTGGTAAACAGCCCGCTGGACGGGGCCGGCTCGGCCGGCTGCTCGCGCTCGTAGGAGTGGCGCGGGGTGTACTCCTCGCGCTCGATACGCTGGGCGTCGACACGCTGCGGCTCGGCGCGGGTGTAGTCCTCACGCGGGGCCTCGGCGCGGGATGCGGCGGGGCTTTCCGCCTGTGCCTCGGCGCGGTTCTCAAAGAGGGAACCCGGGCGGGCAGCCGGGGTGGCCTGCTGACTCTGCGGTGCAGCCTGACCGGGCTGCGCCGGCTGCGTAGTCATGTTGGCCTGTGCGTCGAAGCCGGTGGCGATGATAGTGACGCGAACCTCATCACCGAGGTTGTCATCGATGATGGTGCCGAAGATGATGTTGGCGTCTTCGTCGGCGCGCTCCTCCACCATGGAGGCGGCTGCGTTGACCTCGTGGAGGCCCAGGTCGGAGCCACCAGCGATGGACAGTAGAACGCCCTTGGCGCCTTCCATGGTCGACTCCAACAGCGGGGAGTTGATGGCCTGCTCGGCGGCGTTGAGCGCGCGGTTGTCACCGCGGGCGAAGCCGATACCCATGAGGGCGGAGCCGGCGTCGGACATGACGGAGCGAACGTCCGCAAAGTCGACGTTGATCATGCCCGGGATAGTGATGAGGTTGGTAATACCTTGAACACCATTGTGCAGAACTTCATCGGCGGCGCGGAAGGCTTCGACGATGGACAGCTCCTCGCCACCCAGCTGCATGAGGCGGTCATTCGGGATAACAATCAGGGTATCGCAGACCTCGCGCAGCTCTTCGATGCCGGCCATGGCCTGACGGGTACGGCGCGCGCCCTCAAACTTGAATGGGCGGGTAACGACGCCAACGGTCAAAGCCCCCATCTTCTTCGCGATGGACGCCACGACGGGGGCCGCGCCGGTGCCGGTTCCGCCGCCTTCGCCGGCCGTCACGAAGACCATATCGGAGCCCTGGAGGGCGTCTTCGATTTCGGTCTTGTGATCCTCCGCGGAGGTCTTGCCCACCTCCGGGTTAGCGCCGGCGCCGAGGCCGCGGGTGGCCTCGCGGCCGATGTCGAGCTTGGTGTCCGCATCGGAGAAAATCAGCGCCTGGGAATCGGTGTTGATGGCGACGAACTGGACTCCCTTGAGCCCTTCTTCGATCATGCGGTTGACAGCGTTGACACCGCCGCCGCCGACGCCGACGACCTTGATGTCCGCGAGGTTGTTGCTAGATGAGATCATACGAGGGTCTCTTGCCTTTCGAATAAGCTTTTAATGTAAACGAGGAGGCGCCTCTTTTCGCGAGAGGCGGTTACATCCATCTTTAACGACAACGGGGTAATTTCGGCGCACATTTTGCCGCGTGTCGGTACCCTCAACCTCTACTTTAGGGTTGCTGACATGCGGTTTTCTTAACAAGCGCCACACCCGCCCCACTCGCGACGGACCTAGCGGCGAGTCACCAGCGACGGGTTGGAAATGTTCCAGGATTCACCCTCGAGTTTGAGCACATCCTCGAAAGCGATCGCCTTGTTCTTGTTGTCCTCCGAGGCACCCCAAAAGATGGTCTTGTTGTCCTTGGTTCGGAACGTCAGCGAGTACCTATCCTTGACCTCGAGGGTCGATACCTTTTCCCGAATTGGAGCAGGAAGGGCCGCTACGGCATCGACGGCCGCTTGCATTTCCGGGGAACCGGAGTCGGTGCGCCCGGTGACCTCCACGGCTTCGGGCGGAGCCTCGGCTTCCACGAATTCCTTGCCGTGGTTATCCACTAGGACGGTGCTGTCACCGTCGCGCACGAAAGCCACTGCCTCGTGCTCGACGATTTCAATGTGCACCGTCGAGGGAAAAGCCCGCGACACAGTTGCGCTTTCCACCCAGGGGATCTCCGCCACGCCCTGCGCGGCCTCGCGAGCGTCCAGGCGCGCCAGGTTTGTGCCCTTAGGCACGCCACTGGCCTGTTCCACGTCCTCAGCCGTGACATGGTCATTTCCCACTACCTCGAAGGACTTCACCGTAAGGATCGGGAAAAGCCACACCACTGCGGCAGCGATCACCGCTACGAGAAGGACCGCGCCCACCACGAGCACCCCAGCCTTTTTAGACATTCGGTTCCTTCGGCTCCTCCGCCTCGTCCTTATTGCCCAGCTCGGACAGAATCTCGCCAGCCACGTAGGTAATCGTGCCCGCGCCGATGGTCAGGACGATATCTCCGGGCTGTGCCAAGGAGATGACGTCGCTGGCGGCTTCGGAGAAATCGGGCTCGAAGATAACCGGCATGTCTTCCGGCATCTTGTCGGTGATGATGCGGGAGGTAATGCCCTCTACCGGCTTCTCACGGGCGCCGTAGATGTCGAGGACGACGGCGGCGTCGGCAAGCGCCAGCGCCTGGGCAAATTCAGCGTCGAATTTCATCGTCCGGGAGTACAGGTGTGGCTGGAAGCAGGCGATGACGCGCGCACCCTCGCCCTCCGCATCCGCCTTTGCGCGGGCCGCATCGAGAACTGCGGAAACCTCCGTGGGGTGGTGCGCATAATCGTCGAAGACGCGGATGCCGCGCTCGCTTCCGCGGTACTCAAAGCGACGGCGCACGCCCGTAAAGTCGGTCAAGCCCACGGCGAGCTCCGCCGGATCCCCGCCAGCGAGCGCACCGGCAAGCAGCGCCGCCGCCGAGTTAAGCACCATGTGATGTCCGGGGACGTGCAGGTCATAGCTCAGCTCCTGCGGTGCCTGGCCCGGCAGGGTCAGGCGAACGCGGACGTGCGCGCCGACGGCGGAGACTGTCTCCTCCAGAACCTCAGCCGCGAGGGGCAGAGAAGAAGCAGCGTCTGCCTCGCCGCGCGCGCCATAGCCCAGCACCTGAATACCGCGCTCAGCGGCACGCTCACCGGTGGCGGCCGCCTGCGCATCCTCGAGGCAGACGACAAGGTAGCCGCCGTCGACGACGCGGTCGGCGAAGTCATCAAAGACCTGGAAGTAGCTCTCCGCGGTGCCGAAATAATCGAGGTGATCGGGCTCGATGTTCGTAATCACGGCCACGGATGGGCTGTAGCGCAAGAGCGAAGCATCGGACTCATCGGCCTCCGCCACGAAGGCATCGCCCGTACCGCCGTGTGCGTTCGTACCGGCACGGTTCAGCTGTCCACCGATAGCGAAGGAAGGATCCAGCCCCGCCTGTTGGAGCGCGGATACCGCCATGGACGTGGTCGAGGTCTTTCCATGGGTTCCGGCAAGCAGCACCTGGCGGTGCCCTTCCATCAACTCGGCCAATAGATCGGAACGGCGAATAACCGGAATACCGGCGGCGCGCGCGGCAGCGAGCTCAGGATTATCCTGCGGGATGGCGGCGAAGGAAGTCACGACAACCGTCGGCTTATCGCCGGCCATTTCAAGGTTCTCGGCCGCATGCCCAATGGCAATGTGCGCGCCCATTGTGCGGAGGACGTCGACAGCCGTCGACTTCTTCACGTCCGAGCCGGTGACGACCGCGCCCCGGCTGACCAGGATGCGCGCAAGACCGGACATGCCGGAGCCTCCGATTCCGACAAAGTGAACGCGGGACAGGTCCGTGGTGGAGGGGGTGTCAGTCATAGTGAAAAAATCCTTCTTTAATAAACCTGTACTGTGCGCTTAATCGCGGGCGCCGGCGGCGACGCGCTGCGCGATGCGGTCAGCGATGACAGCCGCAACGTCGCCGGCCGTGCTGGCGTCAGCGGCAGCACGCATGGCTGCCAGGGCCTCGGGGTGGTCAAGAATAGCGCGAACCTCTCTGATAAGGCGCTCCGAGGTTAACTCGGCGTCCGGAATCTGGACTGCGGCCCCCGCCTCCACCAATGCCCGCGAGTTCAGCGCTTGCTCGCCATTGCCGTGCGGCAGCGGCACGTAGAGCGCGGGCAGACCGGCGGCGGAAACCTCGGCCACGGTCATTGCACCGGAGCGGCACACCATGAGGTCAGCAACCGCGAGCGCGCCAGCCATGTCATCGATATAAGGCACCGCCGTGTAGTGTTCGCACCCAGCCGGCGCCTCGTTCTTCTTGCCATAAGCATGCAGCACTTGGAAATCCCGGCACAGTTCATCGAGCGCGCCGGCGACAGCGGTGTTGATGCTCACCGCGCCCTGTGATCCGCCGGTCACCACGATGGTCGGGCGATGTGCGTCCAGGTTCCAGTTCTGGCGAGCAGCCGCCGCCTTTGCGCCGTCGGGGTCCTCCCCCATGCCCGGCCGCACGGGGATGCCCAAGACATCCCCGGGCATCCCGGAACCTTCTTGCGCGTTAATGCCCGTGCCGCCCAAACGCACGCCCAACTTGTTTGCCATGCCGGCCAGGGCATTGGTTTCGAGAACGAAGAACGGGATGCCTAAGGACTTGGCCGCCAAATAGGCCGGGGCGGCGACATAGCCGCCGGTTCCAAACACGACGTTGGCCCCAACGTCTTTGAGTACCGCGCGGGTTTCGCGCACGGACGTGAGGATGCGCCAAGGCAGCTTCACAGCGTCAGCGTTGATCTTGCGCGGGACCGGGACGGGGGTAATCATGCGCAAATCGACTCCGCGCGCCGGCACAATATCGCGCTCCAATCCGCGTGGGGTTCCCAATGCGGTCACCCGCGCGCCGTGGCGTAAGCGCAGCTCCTCCCCCACCGCGAGCGCGGGTTCAATGTGACCGGCAGTGCCGCCACCTGCGATAACGACGGAAATCGGCGTGTCATTCATGCTCTACACGCTACCAGCGCGGCCCCGCCCTACCGACGCTCGCCGCGCCGACGCTCTCGGCGGTACTCCCGCCGCTGCTCCTCACGCGGTACCTGCGCACGCGGCGGGCGCCCCGTCACAGCGCGTCCAAACCTTTCCTCGCGGCTGCGCTCCACCTGTCGTTGGGAGTGCTCGCGGCGCACGCGCTGAGGGTGCTTGCCCTGCGCGCGTTCGCGCGGGGCTCGGTGGGCTCCGCCGCGGCGCTCGTTGGGCGGCGTCGGCTCGGGGATGAAGAAAATGCGGTCGAAGAGCGGGCGGCCAAAGTTCTGCATCGCGGACACTTGGAGCGGCTCATGGCGCGCCACGTTGCACAGCAGCCCCATCGAACCGATCGTAATCACCGCAGCTGTACCGCCCGCGGAAATCATCGGCAACTGAATACCCGTCACCGGCAGCACGCCGATGACGTAGCCAATGTTGATGAATGCCTGCACGACAACACCGACCGCCAACGTGGCGGCGAGCAGGGACTGGAACTGATCCTGCGCGCGGGTTGCGGTCCGCAGCCCGAAATAGCCCAGCACGGCAAAAAGCCCGATGACCAGGGCACCGCCCCACAGACCTAGTTCCTCGCCGATAATGGCGAAGACGAAGTCGTTCTTCGCTTCTGGGAGGTAGAACCACTTAGCGCGCGATTGGCCGAGGCCCACGCCCCAGAAGCCGCCGTCGGCAAGCGAAAGGAAGCCCTGGTAAGCCTGGAAACCTGTACCTTGCGTGTCCTCAATGTTTCCGCGCAAGGCATCGAAGTAGGTGTGGAAGCGGTGCGAGCGGAAGCCACCGGCTAGGAAAACGGTGATCATGCCGATAGCGCCGAAGACGCCGACGACGGTAGGAACGCGCCAATCCACGCCTGCGAAAACCAGGGTAAAGACAACGATGAGGGCAAAGGATACGCCCATGCCCAAGTCACCCTGAGCAACGATAAGTACGAACATGATGCCGGCGATGATGGAGTACATCATGAATGGATCCGTCAGGCGCATCGAGCGATGCGTCTTATCCGCCAGCGCCGAGGCACCGTACATGCCCACAGCCACACGCGCGAACTCTGAAGGCTGGAAGGCCACGCCTCCCGGCAGCATGATCCATGACTGCGAACCGACCTCCGCGCGGCCAGTACCGATCCCGGGAACGAGAACGAGGATGAGAAGCAGGATGGACAGCCCCAAGAACCAGGGCACGAGCACCCGCAGCGTGCGTGGTGACATGCGCAGGCCAATCCAGAACACAATGAGGCCGGCGACGACGAGCACGCACTGACGCAGGGCGGCTGACCACGGGCTATCGCTTTCTGAAAGGGACGTCGCCATCGACGAGGAAAAGGCCATGAGCACGCCGATACCAACGAGTGAAAAGATGGCAATACGCAGCACCAAGTAATCGAGCCCGGGATAAGCGCGCAGGCGCTCACGGAGATCACGCAGGTGGTGTCCCAGCGTGCGTGGTGGCTTCTGGGTGCTGGTGGCAGTCACGGCTTCTGGGTGCTCCTAGCTAGCGGGCGAGACGGCGGGCAGCGGCGGCAAAGATGTCGCCGCGCTGGCTCATTCCGGTGTACATGTCCAACGATGCCGCAGCGGGCGCCAAAAGTACGGTATCGCCGGCCTCGGCGTGTTGCACTGCGGCGGCCACTGCCTGCTCCATTGCTGCTTCTGGGTCGTGGCTATCCACGATGACGACGGGGACGTGCGGCGCTTCCTTTGCTAAGGCTTGGGCAAGCACATGCTTGTCGACGCCCACCAGAACCGCCGCCTTCAACCGCGCCGCGTGGGTGCGCAGTAGGTCCGAAACGTCGGCGCCTTTGAGCTGACCGCCGGCGACCCACACCACGGAGTCGAGACCACGCATGGCTACCTCCGCGGCGTGCGGGTTCGTGGCCTTTGAATTATCGATATAGGTCACGCCAGAGTGGCGGTGAACGACCTCTCCGCGGTGGCCTGCCACCACAAAGGAGGCGAGGCCTTCAGCGATGGACTCGGGGCGCGCGCCGGCGAGAGCGGCAACCGCAGACGCAGCGGCAGCGTCCAGCACCCCGGCCAGGCCGGCGGGCTGGATGGTGGTGACGTCCTCGACAACGGCGGCCTTCATCCCAGCGACCTCGTTCACCACGAGGCTTCCAGCGCTAACTCCCACCTCACCCGGAGCGGGCTCGGCGTGGCTAAAGGCAGTCGCTGCCGGAATCGAGGAAGCGAGAGCTACAACGTGCTCGTCATCTTTGCCGTAGACGGCGTGCTGCCCGCGCAGGATCTTGGCTTTGTCGGCGGCGTAGGCATCGAAGGAACCATGCCAATCAAGGTGATCATCGGCGAGGTTGAGAAGCGCTCCCACCTCCGGGCGCAGCTGGGAGGACCAGTGCAGTTGGAAAGAGGAGAGCTCCGCCACGAGGATGTCCACGCGGGGCTCGGCGGCCAGGGCATCAAAGGACGAGACGCCGATATTGCCTACCGCTTGTGCGCGCTGGCCGGAGCACTGCTCATCGGCAGCCATGATGGCGGCGAGCATGCCGGTCGTCGTGGTCTTGCCGTTCGTACCGGTTATCGCGAGCCAGCGGCGAGGGGCGCCGAAGACCTCTGCGCGGTCGAGGCGGTAGGCCAACTCAACATCGCCGATGACCTCAAGGCCTTGGGAAGCGGCCGCGACGAGCAACGGCGAGTCGGGGCGCCATCCTGGTGAGGTCACGACGAGCGAGTACTCCGAAAGGTCGGCCGCAGCCGTGTCTACGGCAGCGACGCCCAGCTCGGAGGCGATGCGGCTGCGGGATTCCGCGTTGCCGTCAGCCACCGTGAGGTCCACGCCCAGGCTGGCCAAGACCGCCGCGCAACCGCGACCAGATACGCCTGCGCCGGCGATAAGGACGCGGCCGGATAGGAATTCTGGACGCGTCATGCTCCGACTCCAATGCCCGCAGCAGTCAGCCAATCACCGTAGAAGATGGCGACGCCGGCCATGGCCGCCATGGCGGCCAAAAGCCAGAAACGGACGACGACGGCCGTTTCCGCCCAGCCGCCGTTCTCGAAGTGGTGGTGGATCGGAGCCATACGGAAGAAGCGCTTGCCCGTGGAGTGGAAGACCACGATTTGGATGACAACGGACACCGTCTCGATGACGAAGAGCGCGCCGATGATGATCATGAGCAGCTCGGTGCGGCTGGTGACGGAGATGCCGGCGACCAGACCACCCAGCGCCAGGGAGCCAGTGTCTCCCATGAAGATCTTTGCCGGGGCGGCGTTCCACCACAGGAATCCGAGGCAGCCGCCCAAGCCCGCAGCCGCAAGCACGGCCAGATCGAGGGGATCGCGCACTTGGTAGCAGCCGGCGGCGAAGTTGGTGGCGCAGGAGTACCGGAATTGCCAGAAGGTCATCAGCGAGTAGGAGCCCATGACGATGGCCGTGACACCGGCCGCAAGCCCGTCGAGGCCATCGGTGAGGTTGACGGCATTCGACCACGCCGCGATGAGGATGTACATGAAGATCAAGAACACGATGGTTCCGATCACGGGGCCGCCGACGGCGAGGTCAAAAGTCTTCAGGTCACGGATGAAGGACAGCTTCGTGGAACCGGGGGTCAGACCATCATCATTGGGGAAGCGCAGAACAAAGAAGCCGAAGAGCAGCGCCAGCACGAGCTGGCTGACGAGCTTTGCGGTCTTGTTGAGGCCGAGATTGCGGTGCCGGAAGAGCTTGATGAAGTCATCCGCAAACCCCACTGCGCCAAGTCCCAGCGTCAAACCAAGAACGAGGAGACCCGACGCGGTGAAACCCTCATGCCCTGTCAGGAGCCCGTAGATGCTGGCAACGAGATAGGCCACAAGGATGCCGGCCAGGATGGCGAGTCCACCCATCGTCGGCGTACCACGCTTGCGCAGGTGGGACTTGGGACCGTCTTCACGGATCTCCTGTCCGCGGCCAGTGTCGGAAAAGTACCGGATAAGAACCGGGGTGGTAAAGATCGCCACGAGGAAGCTAACCGCACCAGCGATGATGATCTGAGTCACGAGCTTGAAGTCCTTTCTAGCGGCTAGCTGTGGTTCAGCTGTTCCGCGACCAACCAGAGGCGTTGGGCATTGGAGGCCTTAATCAAGACCACGTCCTTAACGCTACGGCTAGCCCAATCATCGACCCCTGCCGGGGCCACGCGCAGAATGCCGTCGACAGCCTTTGCAGCCGCCGCGGCATCGGCGCACACCACTGTATTTATACCCTGCTGCATAGCGGCCTTGGCCATTGCCCGGCAGTTGGGATTCTCCCCTACTGCAACTAGGTGCTCCACGTGGTATTTGGCCAAAATCTCACCGAGCTGGCGGTGAGATTTTTCCGCATCGCTGCCCAGTTCTCCCATCTCCCCTAGCACCGCGATGGCACGAGCATCGGGGCGCGCGGCGGCGGTATAGGCCAAGGCGGCGATCGCCGCGCGCATCGAATCCGGGTTAGCGTTATAGGAGTCATCGATGACTGTGACGCCATCGCGGCGTGTGCGCACGTCCATCCGGTGCTCGGAGGCGAGACGATGCCCAGACAGGGCAGCAGCCACGGTGGCGGCCGATACCCCGAGCTCGATCGCTGCGGCCGCGGCAGCGAGCGCGTTGGATACCTGGTGGGAGCCAAAAACCTGCAGCTTCACGGCAACGGGCTCCGCATCCGGGCTATGCAAGGTAAAGGAGGGGCGGGCGACGTCATCGAGTTCAATATCGGTGGCGTAATACTGCGCTGCCGGTGCGCCTCCGCGGCGGTTTTCCGTGGAGTAGTACACCACCTTGGCCGCCGTGCGGGGAGCCATCGCAGCGACGAAAGGATCATCAGCGTTGAGGACGGCCACGCCGCCGTCGACAGCCTTCGGCAGTGCTTCTACGAGTTCTCCCTTGGCCTTCGCGATATTTTCGCGCGAACCAAACTCACCAAGGTGTGCTGTGCCGACGTTGAGAACAACGCCGACGCGCGGCGCAGTGATGTTGGTCAGGTGCCGGATGTGTCCAATGCCGCGGGCCGACATCTCCGCCACGAGGTAGCGCGTGTGCTCATCGCAGCGCAGGGCTGTATAGGGCAGCCCAATTTCATTGTTGAAGGAGCCTGGCGGGGCAACGGTCTCCCCCACCTCACGGAAGATAGTGGCTATGAGGTCTTTGGTGGACGTCTTTCCCGCCGAACCAGTAACGCCCACAATGGTGAGCTCCTGTTCGGCTGCAAGCCGCTGGGTTACTGCTCGGGCGAGCGCGGAGAGTGCTTCAACGACGGCCGCGGCGGAGCCATCGGCATCATTGGCATAAATGTCCGCATTGGCACCGTCGCCTTCGACGCGCCCGTGCGGCTCGACGACGATGGCCGGAACACCCACCGGCCGCGCCGCCAAAACAGCCGCGGCCCCTTTGTCAATCGCGGTATTGGCAAAGTCGTGCCCATCTACCCGAGCGCCGGGCAGCGCCACAAAGAGACCGCCCGGGGTGACCTTACGAGAATCGAATTCGACGAACCCAGTCACTCGGGTATCTGGATCGTTGACATTATCCAGGCGGCCGCCCGTGATCTGAGCGATCTCAGCGAGGCTTAACGCAATCATGCTTGCTCCTTGGATTCTTCGTTACTCAGGGTAGTCGCAGTGGCCATGGCATCAAGGGCGCGAGCCATCTCCTCGCGGTCATCGAAGTGATGAACGGTATCGCCAATCAACTGTCCTACCTCATGGCCCTTGCCGACGACGATGACAGCATCACCCGGCTGCGCCCACGTCACGACCTCATCGATGGCCTCGGCGCGGGAGCCAACTTCTCGAATATCGGCCGACGGGTTCGCCTCGCGGGCTCCCGCCAGCACGGCAGCGCGGATGGCGGCCGGGTCTTCGGTTCGGGGATTGTCGTCGGTGACGACAACAAGGTCGGCGCCATTCGCGGCCGCCGCGCCCATAAGCGGGCGCTTGGAAGAGTCACGGTCGCCACCTGCGCCAACGACGATGCCGATGCGGCCCGCGCTGCCGTCCAACTGCGTACGCAGGGTGTCCAGCACAGCCGCGATTGCAGCCGGCTTGTGTGCGTAGTCAACCACGGCGACAAAGTCTTGGCCGCGGTCGATGCGCTCCATGCGGCCTGGGACCGCCACCTTTTCGACTCCTTCGAGGAAAACTCGTGGCTCGACTCCCACAGCGGCGGCCATTCCCGTCGCGAGTGCCGCATTGGCAATGTTGAAGGTGCCCGGCATGGGCAGGCGGAATTCATAAGTACCGGCCTGCTCACCAGAGGCGACCTTGAGTTCCACCTGCTGCGCACCGGTGACCTCGGTGCTGAGCTGGCGGCCAGTGATATCGGCCTCGCGCGCCTCCGAACCCGTCGACACCTGAATCACCGGGCGTGCAGCTGCTCGCTGCGCCATGCGACGCCCCCATTCGTCATCGATGCAAATCACTGAGCGGTCGGCGGCTTGGGGGCCGTCGAAAAGCATGGCCTTGGCCTCGAAATAGTCCTCCATTGTCGGGTGGAAGTCCAGGTGGTCCTGGCTCAGGTTGGTAAATCCGCCCACGTTGAAGTGTGTGCCTTGAACTCGCCCCAAGGAAAGCGCGTGGGAGGACACCTCCATCACGACGTGCGTGACGCCCTCGGAAACCATTCGTGCAAAAAGCTCCTGCAAGGTCGGCGCTTCCGGAGTGGTCAGGGAGGTCGGGACCGGCTCGCGGTTGATGCGAGTGCCCGTCGTGCCGATGAGGCCGACCGAATAGCCTGCGTGCAACAGCCCCGCCTCAAGGAGGTAACTCGTCGTAGTTTTACCGGAGGTGCCCGTCACGCCGAGGATGGTGAGCTTCTGCGTGGGATGACCATAAATCTCGGCAGAGACGGTACCGAGGATGGCGCGGATATCCTCCACCACGAGAATCGGCCGCGACTCCCCTGCTTCGACGAGAATGCGCTGGCCTTCGGCATCCGTAAGAATGGCAGCCGCCGCGGTATCTGCGGCGAACTTCGCGCCATGTACGCGTGTTCCAGGAAGCGCCGCGAACAGGCCGCCGGGCGGCAGCGTCGCAGAATTCAATCCACAGGCCCCCACGGTGATCGAGGCATCCCCGATCACCGTGCCCCCAGAAATCTCTGCTAGGCGCTCAAGGCTGGTGCTGCTTGTCACGATGCTTCCTCTTCTCTGTTCTTCTGTGCTCTAGGTGTATTTATCGGCGCTGTTACTTTTACTCGGCACGCAAGGTCAGTTTCGGTGCTGGCGGGGAGGGCGGAATATTGTCGCGGTCTAGCAACCAGGATGCAATATCGCTGAATACGGGGGCCGCAGATTGACCGCCGGAACCGTCGTCGTTGACGCCGGATTCAGGTTCATCAAGCATGACGGCGACGACGAAGCGGGGGTCGTCGGCAGGCGCAACGCCCGCGAACGTGATCCAGTACTTGGAGTTGGAATAGGCCCCAGTTTCCTCATCGACTTTCTGCGCGGTACCGGTCTTGCCGGAGAGCTGATAGCCCTCAATGTTTGCGTTTCCGGCGGTACCATTGTTGATGCCCTGCGGGTCATCCTGGAAAACGGCGCGGAACATGTCCACGACTGTGTGCGCGGTTTCGGCGCTGACCACGCGGGTGGTCTCGGGCTCGTCCAGTTCTTCCTTCGTCCCGTCCGGCGCTGTAATCGAGTCAATGATGCGCGGCTCGATGCGCTCACCATCATTGGCCAGGGCCTGGTAAATAGATGCCAATTGCAAGGCGGTCCATGATTGGCCTTGGCCGATGGGCAGGTTAGCGAACGTTCCGCCCGACCACTGCGAGCGATCGGGAACAAGTCCCGGGGACTCGTTGGGCAGCTCAATGCCGGTGGTCTGGCCGAGGCCGAACTTCTTCAGGTAGTCGGCATACTTATCTTGTCCGAGTCGATCCGCCAACATCAGCGTTCCCACGTTCGATGACTTACCGAAGACGCCAGTCGTGGTGTACGGCTCGACCCCGTGCGGCCAGGCATCGTTCACAGTCACGCCGGCCATGTCGATGGAACCGGGCACCTGCAGAACCTCATTGGGGTCAGTAAGCCCCTCTTCAATGGCTGCTGCGGCGGTGATGATCTTTGCCACCGAGCCCGGCTCGAAGGGGTGCGAGACAGCGAGGTTGTCGAAGGTCTTATCCTTGTCCAGCTGCTTTTCGATGTCCTTGTTCGGATCAACCGTTCCAGTATTTGCCATCGCCAAAACCTGGCCGGTAGCTGCGTCCAAGACGACTGCCTCGGCGCTCTTCGCCTTCGAGTTGGCCTTCGCCTTCTCCAGCTTTTGTTGCACGTAAGTCTGCAAGTCGAGGTCCAGCGTCAGCGTCACGTTCTTGCCGTCGGTGGTGGGCACCTGATCGCGGAGAGTACCTGGGATGACCTGGCCGCTGGCGGAAACGTCTTCCGTCGAGCTGCCATCGATTCCCGTGAGTGTGGTGTCTCCGGAAGCTTCGAAACCGAATTGTCCCTGGCCATCCATGGATACCTTGCCAATGACGTTCTCAGCGATCGATCCGTTGGGGTACTGGCGGATTTGCTGTTCATCGGCAGCCAGGCCGTGGTATTCCTCAGCGATGGCTACCGCGACATCCGGGTCGACGTTGCGCACGAGAACCTCGTACTGGGTATCGGCGCGGAGCTTATCCATGATCTGCTCCGAATCCACGTCCCCGGCGTCGATGCCCGCTTCCTTCAGCTTGTCCGGGATTCCCTTCGACATGTCGGTGAGTCTCTCAGTCACCTTGTCGTCGAGGTAGGTCTTCTTTGCGTCGGGCGCTAGGGACGCAAACTCAGCCTCGTCGGTGGCCTTCTGCTCTTCCTGTTCACGAAGCTCATCACGCAGGCGGGTCGGTGACACAGTCAAAGACCGAGCGCGCATGGTGTAGGCCAAACGCTGGCCATCGCGAGCAAGAATCTCGCCACGCCCAGCGGTATCCACATAAACACGAGTTCGCTGTTCTGCGGCCTTCGCTGCCAAGTCTGGGCCCCACACGATCTGCACCCATGCGAGGCGCCCCATCCACGCCAGCATGACGACGAGTAGTACCGCCGCAATGACATGAACGCGATGGTGCATCGTCTTTTGCTGACTCATAAACGGCTTGCCGGTACGCGGGTTTCGGGAACGGGTCGCGGGAACGACGCGGTCGGCGTCGTAACGCTGCCGTGGTTGGTGAGAGGTACCGCGCGGTTGGGCGGCACGGGCGGCGGAAACGCGCCTCGGGCGCCGGCCACCTGAGTGTGGTGGGGTCACACGTCACCTTTCTATCTGCAGCGAGGATGGGTATTTGAACAGCTAAACATCGTGCCCCCACTGGTGCGGGGGTGGAGATGAACTCATCCCGAATTGTGCCCTATGATCGCCGCCCGTCCACGCAGGCACGCGCGGAGCGGGAAGGGAATCTATCCCCGAGCGGCGTAAGGAGCCTGGGCCGGGATATCCGGCAGCTCTACGTTTCCTTCACCCGACTGACCTCCCTCGGAGTTGTCTCCCGAACGCGAATCATTCGGGGCAGAGCTCTCACGCTCGCCCTGCCTTCCGTTGAGATTCGGGCGGGCGTTCAGGTTGTCGGACATGTTGGCGGTCGCGTTCGGGTCACTGGAAGCCTGCCCCGGGCGGACCGGCTCGCCGTTGACATCGATGACCGATTCCATATCCGGAGTTGCCTCACGCTTTTGTTCCACGTTGCCGTCCGGACCGACTTCCACAACGCCTGGCTGGACCGGGATACCCATCTTGGCTTCGTGGGCACGGCGGGCAACATCGGAGGCGGAGCGAACATTCTCCAAGTCTCGGTTGAGAGTTTCTAGCTGGTTATCCAGCGTGGATTCCTGTGCGGTAAGCTCCTGAATCTTGAAAGTCTGGGACGTCGACAAGCCCGAAAGCCACATGGCCGCAGCCACACCAGCGATAAGTAGGCCGATGGCAATGAAGGACAGGCGGGCGAAAAGACCAGTGACCCGAGTGGGCTGCACAACACGGCGCCCACGATTGCTCACTACCTGCTTCGACCCAAGGCGGTTTCCCCGCAGACTGGTTGCGCCCCGTCGTGAGGGCACTGTGCCGCGATGCGGAGTGCGGCTGGGCAGCGGCGTGGTACGGCGACCCCGCTCAAGTAGTGCGGTCCCCTGCCCCGAGACGTCGGCTCCAGTAGTGAAATCGCGGCTAGCGCCCATGGTGTGGGTCCTCTCGTGGTCGCGGTGGTCGGTTGCCTGTGCAGTGCGGTCTCTCAACGTCATGGCCTACCTCCCGGTTCATGAAAAGACGGGGTCCCTTCAAGACGCTCGAGAGCGCGCACCCGGACGGATGCCGCCCGCGGGTTCTCCGCAATCTCTTCCTTGCTCGCCTTCTCGGCCCCACGCGTCACAATGGAGTAGTGCGCTGCGGTGCCCGGGAGATCCATGGGCAGGCCCGCAGGTGTGGTCGAGGTGCTGAGTTTGGTGAAGGCATGCTTGACGATGCGATCTTCGAGCGACTGGTAGCTCATAAACACCGCGCGCCCGCCAACGGACAGGGCGTCCGTGATTACGGGGATAACCTGCTCAATCGCTTCAAGCTCGCGGTTAACCTCGACGCGCAAAGCCTGGAAGGTTCGCTTCGCAGGGTGGCCGCCGGTGCGGCGAGTTGCCGCCGGGATAGCGGCGTACAACAGCTCAACTAATCGCGCGGAATTGCTGAAAGGTTCCTTTTCCCTTTCTTTGAGCACAGCGGACGCAATCTTGCCGGCGAAGCGCTCATCACCATAAGTCTTGAGGATGCGGGCAAGCTCGCCGTGACTATACGTATTCAGAATGTCGGCGGCCGTCATTTCCTGGCGTGGGTCCATGCGCATATCCAGCGGCGCGTCGGTCTTGTACGCAAATCCGCGGTCGATCTGATCGAGCTGCATGGATGACACACCAAGATCAAACAGCGCCCCGGCAATGCCGTGCTCCCGCGCGATAGAAAAAATTTCGTGCTCGCCCTGCGCAATGGCGCTGCCCACCTCGTCGAAGCGCGCGTTGACGGCGACGAAGCGGTCAGCGAAGGGACTGAGACGGCGAGAAGCATTGCTCAAGAAAGCGGAGTCACGATCCACACCAATGATGCGTGCGGCGGGAAAGCAGTTGAGGAAGTACTCACTGTGGCCGCCGGCGCCGAGGGTGCCGTCGACAATCACTGCGTTCTCCCCTGCCGCTTCAACCGCTGGGGCGAGCAGCTGAGCCATGCGCGCACGCATGACGGGGACATGGCCGTGGTTGTCATTCACGTCGTAGGTAATGGTGCCATTGCGGTCCACAGCTGCTGTCCCCCTTTCCGTTCAGGCGCCTGAGGCTGCTGTCTGATGTGGTCGATAAAAAATCGAGTGCGTATAGGGCCCTGTCCGAGGAAGGGTTCTGATGTCGGGGAAGTACACCAGCTCATCCTCCTCGGGCAGAGTCCGTACACGCACTCCCAGTGCACCGGGCTAGCCCTAAAGCAGTCCGGCAAGTACGTCATCGGCGTCTGCTGCCGAGTAAGCGTCTTCAGTTTGCGCCTGGTATTCAGCCCATGCGGCTGCGTCCCAGATTTCGAGGAAGTCGACCGAGCCCACAACCACGCATTCCTTCGTCAGGTTTGCGTACTCACGGTGGCCTGCAGACAGCGTGATACGCCCGTGCCCATCGGGGCGCTGTTCGTCCGCACTCGCTGCCAAGTTACGGATGAACGCACGCGCGTCCGGGTTGGTACGAGACACAGCCGCAGCCTTCCTGGCTCGTGCCGCGAACTCCTCGCGCGGGTACACCGCAAGCGAGTGGTCCTGCCCCTTGGTGACCATGAGGCCACCGGCCAGTTCTTCGCGAAACTTCGCTGGAAGCGTAAGCCGCCCTTTGTCATCGAGCTTGGGAGTGTAGGTGCCGAGAAACATCCCCGGGTCCACCTTCCTGTCACTCGAAAACTCCGGATTCCTCTCGCGACAAGAGAACAATTCTCCTCCGCTGCGCCCCACTCTACCCCACTTTCCCCCACCGCCAACACCTTTAGCACCCCACTCGCCCGCGTGTCACAATAAACCTCCAGATAAAAGGATGTTTTTACGGTGGGAAGTTTTCCCGGCACCCCCTTGACACACCACCGAAGCAGAGGCTTTTCCCACGCGATCACCCACGCAACTTCCGCCCCTTAGAAGCTAGATCTCCCCACCAGCCCCAGAATCCTGCAGCTTTACCCTCCCCACCCCTGACAAAACCGTCAGCGGCACCCAGGACTCCGACCTCTAGGCCACACACGGTGGGTGAAAGTGGGGAATTAAGGGAAAGCGTCAAAAAGCGCCGCCACCACCGCTTCTTTTTAGAAACGCATCGTTTCCATGATAGAAACAGTGTGTTGCCATCTTGAGAACCACGGGATGGCGCTCCATTAGTTTTCTTCACCCACTAGGAAGATCCCCTATGTATCTAGCTTGGCGCGAGATGCTCTTCGCGCGTACCCGATTCATCCTCATGGGCGTTGTCCTTGCCCTCATGTCCATGCTCGTCGTCATCATCTCCGGCCTCACAGCAGGTTTGGTCAACGACGGCGTCTCCGGACTAAAAGCAATGGATGCCGACGTCGTCGCTTTCGCCGACGGCACCCAGAAAGACTCAGCTTTCACCCGCTCGGTTGTCGATGCCTCTGATAGCGAGTCCTTCGCTCAGCACGACGGCGTGGAAGAAGCCGCTCCTCTTGGCCTGACCATCGCCAATGCCCATAACCAAAACGGCACGGCAGTGGACCTGACCCTGCTGGGAGTAGAACCGGACTCCTTCGTGGCACCGGCAGGCTTGCCCGCACTTGACACCAACCGGGTCGACGGCCAGCCCAGCAACACCAAGCACGACATCATCGTCTCCTCCACCCTGCAAGACGAGGGCATCGAGCTCGGCGACACCATCACGCTCGATCGCTTGGATATCCCGCTGAATGTCATTGGGTTTACCGATAATCAACGCACCTTCGGACACGTGGACGTGGCCTACCTTCCGCTCGACATCTGGCAAGAGATCCACGCTGGCGGTCGCCACGGCGAAGCCGTGAACCCAGACGCTTATGACGAAGCCTCCGTCATCGTCGCCCGCACGTCAGACAAGCCCGACACCGAGGCCCTCTCGGAACAGTCCGGCCTGGATGTTCGAACCCTCAAGGAAAGCTTCGACTCATCCCCCGGCTACACCGCCGAGATGATGACCTTGTCCATGATCACGTGGTTCCTGTACGTCATCGCCGCACTCGTGACCGGCGCCTTCTTCCTCGTGTGGACCATTCAGCGGGCCGGCAATATCGCCACCCTCCGCGCGATGGGCGCGACCAAGGGTTTCTTGTTGCGCGATAGCCTCGGCCAGGCAGTCGTCATCCTTGTCTTGTCCATCCTGGCGGGTGCGCTTGTCGCCGTCGGCTTGGGTAGCCTCCTGGAGCAGACCGCCATGCCTTATGCCACCGAATTCAGTTCCGTCATCAGTGGCGGCCTCATCCTCTTCGTCGCTGGTCTGCTCGGCGCTTTCATCGCCGTTGTCCGTGTCACCCGAACCAACCCCCTCGCAGCCCTAGGAGAAAACCGATGAGCCCTGCTTTAGAACTAAAAGACGTCACTGTCAGCTACACCGATGGCGATTCGCAGGTTAAGGCACTCGATTCCGTCAATCTCAGCATCGATCCCGGCGAATTCGTTGCCGTGGTCGGACCATCAGGTTCCGGCAAGTCCACGCTGCTCGCTGTTGCGGGCGCATTGACGACGCCCGATTCCGGCCAGGTCCTCGTCGCGGGCGAGGACATCGTGCAGCTTGGCGACGCCCAACTGGCACAGATCCGCCGCAACCACATCGGCTTCGTCTTCCAGTCCACCGGTAACCTTCCTTCCGCGTTGACTGCGGAGGAACAGCTCGAGCTGGCCAGCAAAGTCATTGGTAAGACTGGGCGCTATTCCAGCACTGAGCTCCTCGACAAGGTTGGCATGAAACATCGCGCCAAGCACCGCCCGGGCAGCTTGTCCGGCGGTGAACGGCAGCGCGTTGGCATCGCGCGCGCACTCGTTGGCGACCCCCAGGTGCTGCTTGTCGACGAACCCACCGCAGCCCTGGATCGTGCACGCTCCCAGGAGATCGTTGCGCTCTTGGCAAAAGAATGCCACGACTTTAACGTCGCGGGCATCATGGTCACTCACGACTACGAGGTTCTCGATCACTGCGACAAGGTCTATGAGATGGTCGACGGCCGCTTAACACCGGCCACCGCCTCTGCCCAGCGATAAGCAAAGAATGCGCAGCTTAACGTAGACTCACACGCATGCCAAAGATCACTGAAACGACAGTAGCCGAGCACCGCGCCGTCCAGCACCGCGCGGTGCTTGAGGCTGCCGAAAAGCTGATCATCACTAGCCATGGTGCAGTCCCCACCTTGGCCGAAGTTGCCGCAGAAGTCGGGCTTGCCCGCCCCAGCATCTATCGATACGTATCATCCCAGCACGATCTACTGGTACAGCTGCTTATTCAGGCGACCCAATCGTGGAATGAGCAGCTCGAGGCCGCCATGAAGATAGCCTCCCCGGAGCCCAAGAAGCGCATCCACGCCTATGTCGACGCCACGCTCGATCTCTTCATTCATAGTGCACACGGCCATTTGATGACCGCCGCACAGCACTTCCCCCAAGCCTTTGCTGACGAGGAAGTACAGAAATCACATGGCGGATTCGCCTCCATCGTTGACGAGTTCTGTCCCGGAGTTTCCTCAGTAGATATCTCGTTGCTCAATGCGGCCATCGTCCGCGCCTCTGAACTGGCGGACGGCTCACCGGAAAAGCTCAACAGCGCAACGCAAACCCTCTACGCAATGGCCGAAGCCATCCTGCCCTAGGCCACCGCAATTAATAGAGCCCTCCGCTGATTTTAAAGCGGAGGGCTCTTCGAACCGGCCTTTAGGCGCCTATGTGCTTATGCGCTTAGCGGCCTTCAAAGCGACGACGGAAATTGTCTTCGAGGCGGTTTCCAACGTCGCTACCACCCTTCTTGGATTGCTTGCCGCGATCCCGAGTGGACGACTGCGCACCGGCTGCAACCAGAGAATCCTCCGAGTTTCCGCGCAGCATCCAGACGCCGGATCCAAACATGACTAGGAAGCCGAGGACCGAGAGGCTCACAAACCACAGGGATTGCTGGGCCAACGCAATACCGCCCACCATCATGCAGAGACCGACAACAATCAAGGCAACTCCGCGGAGGGTGATAGCGCCCGAGTTTGCGCCGAAAGAAGTTTCACCGGACACCGACGCACCAAAATCAGGATCATTGGCCAGCAACGACTGCTCAATTTCACGCAGCGCTTGCTGTTCGTGCTCAGAAAGGGCCACAGCATCCTCCGTAGTGGGTTGGGTTTAGGTAGTGGAACTGGGAAATAGGATTACTACCTCTATAACGTCAAGGATAGCGAGATAGTTCCCGCAAAGACAGTCCACACGTTTTAAACGCACTACGCCCCATTACTGTGGCCCCGCGCTCCACATTAAGCCGCGAGACCACCGAAGCCCAGCTCAGACTCAGTCGCATCCACATAGCGGGCGGCAAGCGCCACATAGCGATAGACCGTATCAGGATCAGGGACCGGATCCAGTCCGGATGCCACTCGCGAACGCACACGCGAGTAGTCCTTAAACTCCGCTGCCCACTGCGCATCAGCCGGGCCGATGAGCGCCACTTGCTCCCAAGCGGAGGTAGGCAAGCGCCGGCGACGTGACACCGTGGACGCCGCCACCCGAGCACCGGCAGCGCGCAGCGAGGCGCGATAGGCCATTTCCAAAGCGTCCGCGAAACGCCCCTCCGCCGCGCTCTGGCGCGCCTCCACCAACAAATCCAACGCTTGACCCACGAAACGATCGCGGCGTACGCACTGCAACGCCTCCCGGTTACGGCTCCGCGCCGCTGCTGTTGCTGAGATTACCTGTGCCATGACCTCTCCCCCTTGGGCTTCTTCCTGAGCTTGTCAATAGAGACTGTGTTGTTGATTTCCTGTCGTTGTTCGTTGACGCAATTCACCTTAAAGCCACCTTCCTACATCCACCCCCAACCTTAGTCCACATGTTCGAATTTGACAATAGTTTTAACGAACTTCTCCACGTTTTTCGAACATGCACATCAAATTTGCCTGCGAAGGGTTCGCCGCCTGCTTTCACATACCGCAAGAATCTGTTGTTATTAGACATGTGAGTTACACGCTGCGCCGCCTAAGCCCCCAAGAGTTCGCCATTGCCCTCCCGCACTTGGTGGATATCTATATTGCAGCGATGAACTACGACCCCTCAGTACGCAACAGCTCCATCATGCGGTGGCGCGGGGATCTCATACGTCCGGGGTTTTCCTGCGTGGCGGCCACCTCCGAAGACGGCATCACCGGCTTTGCCTACGGCTTTCTAGGCTCTCCTGATACCTGGTGGGATAAGCAACTCCGCCGAGCACTCTCCAACAACGGCGGCGCAACCCCAGAGCAAGAAGAGGTTCTCCACAACTATTTTGAGTTGGCGGAAATCCACGTAGTACCCGAGGCACAGGGCCACGGTCTGGGCCGTGCACTGCTCGAAGCGCTGGCCTGGAACCTCCCCGCCCGCTACATCCTGCTCTCCACACCGGAGGTTCCTAATGAAGCCAACTCCGCCTTCGGCCTCTACCGCAAAATGGGCTTTAGTGACTTCCTTCGCCAGCTCCATTACCCCGCCGATTCACGCCCCTTCGCCATCCTGCAATCAGCAGTGCCGCTAGCACCAGCCGGTACCGCTTAACCTGGCGTCTAATCCGTGAGCCTGCCCAGGTAGAGTGGCAGGCGTGACTACTCCGCAAATACCTTCCCTGGACGATATTCCCGTAGCCGTACGTGAGGAGCTCGAGCTTTTCCTAGATAGTCAGCGCGACGCCATCGCGTCCATCGGTTCCCCGGTGACTAACGCGATCTCCTATTTGGAATCCTTCGTACTGGACGGCGGAAAACGTATCCGCCCTCTCTACGCGTGGGCAGGTTTTATCGGCGCACATGGGCTCGAGGGCACGGAGTCCCCGCAGGCGATGCTCCGCGCAGCTTCTTCCCTAGAATTCATCCAGGCTTGTGCTCTCATCCACGATGACATCGTGGATGCTTCCGATACCCGGCGCGGCAATCCCACCGTCCACCGTGGCGTAGCCGCTCGCCATCGGGAGCTCGGGCTCAGCGGTGACGCTGACTTCTTCGGGCAGTCTCTCGCCATCCTTGTGGGCGACATGGCCTTGGTCTGGGCCGAGGACATGCTCCAGGATTCCGGCCTGAGCCCCGAGGCGCTCGCGCGCGCTCGGGCGCCGTGGCGGGCGATGCGCCGCGAGGTTATTGGCGGGCAAATGCTGGATATTTGCCTCGAAGCGGAAGGCTCCGAGGATGCAACGTTGGCGGACTCAGTAAACCGTTTCAAGACCGCTGCGTACACCATCGAGCGCCCGTTGCATTTGGGCGCAGCCGTAGCGGGAGCACCCGAAAAGCTTGTTGCCGCTTTCCGCGGCTATGGACAAGACATCGGGGTCGCATTCCAGCTCCGCGATGATTTGTTGGGGGTCTTTGGTGACCCAGCAATTACTGGCAAGCCCGCCGGTGATGATCTGCGCGAGGGCAAGCGCACGGTCCTCTTGTCATTGGCTCTGCAACGTGCGGATGCCACTGATCCCGCTGCTGCCGCGGAGCTTCGCCGCCTCATCGGCCAGACGGAGGATCCCGCAGATATTGCCCGCATGGCCCAGATCATTGCCGATTCCGGGGCACCGGATGTCGTCGAGCAGCGCATCAGCGATCTCACGCGCTCGGGCCTTGACCACCTTCATAATGCCCAGGTCGCCCCCGAAGTCACGGCAACGCTGGAAGAGCTTGCCCACAAATCCACCGCACGCCGGATGTAGCATGGCCCGCTCCGCATCCACGCGCGTATCCCTGCGCATTCCCAACCCGCTTCCTTTGGGCATCGTCTCCGCGGCGATCCTTGCTCTCGCCTCCTTCTCTGGTGGCGCAACCCGGAACCGCGGCGGCTTTCTTGAGGCACTCAACATCGGATTCCTCGCGTATGGCCACGGCCGCAACATCGGCATAGTCCTCTATTGGGTTGGCCTCTTTGGATTGGTCGCCGCGTGGGTCCTGGCTGGGCGTTATCTCATCGCCCCACAG
Source organism: Corynebacterium sp. HMSC059E07 (assembly GCF_001814395.1). Taxonomy (NCBI): domain Bacteria; kingdom Bacillati; phylum Actinomycetota; class Actinomycetes; order Mycobacteriales; family Corynebacteriaceae; genus Corynebacterium; species Corynebacterium sp. HMSC059E07. The sequence continues at coordinate 29,523 of NZ_KV816293.1, read as the reverse complement.
CTCAAGAACCCGCAACCCGACGGCGCGCTGTCTGACATCCGCCGAATGCTGATGTGCTGGGTTGCCCCGCTGTTGTGCGCGGCCCCACTGGCTTCGCGGGACGTGTACTCCTATCTCATGCAGGGAGCCATGGTGCGCGATGGTTTCGATCCTTATGTCGAAGGCGCGGCTGTTAACCCCGGCCCCTTCCTGCTGGAAGTCTCACACGACTGGCGCAACACCACTACGCCTTATGGTCCGCTGCACTTGTGGATGGGCAACGGGGTAACCGACCTCGTGGGGGACAATGTCGCCGCGGGCATCATCGTCTATAAGGCGATATCGGTCCTCGGCTTTGCCGCCATCGCTTGGTCGATTCCACGCCTTGCACGCAGCATCGGGGGCGATCCGGCGCTAGCACTGTGGTTGGGTGTAGCGAATCCAGTGATTCTATTGCACCTCATCGGCGGCATGCACAATGAATCGGTCATGGTGGGCTTGGTATCGCTGGGATTGCTCGCCGCGGTTCACAACAAGTTTCATCTCAGCCTCCTTCTTGTCGGCGTAGCGGTGTCGCTCAAAGCCACAGCTGTATTCGCCGCGCCGTTTATCGTGTGGCTCATGCTGCACCACTGGGCGCCGAAAGGCACCACGCCACTCAAGCGCTTCGGGGTCTTTCTCCTGTCCGGCGTCGTTGCCGTGGCGGAGGTCGCGCTGGCGGTGGCGGTGATTACGTGGGCGTCGGGAAGCTCGTGGGGCTGGTTGTCACAAATCAGCGGCAATTCCAAGGTGATCAATCCCCTGGCCGGCCCTACCTTGCTCGCCGACATTCTGGTACCGCTCATCCAGGTCTTCTCCCCCGATACCACCTATAACGGGGTGCTCAGCGTGTTGCGTTCAATTGCGATGATCCTCATGCTCCTCGGCCTCGTCGTCGTGTGGTGGTGGGGGCGAACGGGCGTGCGCCGCGCGATTGCCGCTACGGCTGCTGCCTACCAGGTGGCGTTCGTCTTCAACTCTGTGACGCTTCCCTGGTATTACGCCTCCGTGCTCACGCTCATGGGAACCTTCCGCCCACCGCTGCCCTTGATCAAACTAACCACCGGCGTGGCCCTCTTTATCGGAGTGGCCTTCGCTGGCGACGGAAACCACCAGCTCTATAACTGGTTCTGGGACATCGCCATGGTGGTCGTGGCGTGGTCAGCAACGCAGTGGATTTTCGATGGTGTTCCACGCACCACCGCGGCCATGGATGAGGCTGCTACTGCTAAAACGCCGAAGCCTGCGCGCGCCGAATAACCTCGCGCGCAAGGTGCCCGTGGAGCGCGTCAATGGGGCGGCCTGGCAGGGACTCATCTTCGGTAAACAGGTGCGCCAGAATTTCATTGTCGCCCCAGCCGTTATCGGAGAGGACCGTAATCACTCCGGACACGTGCTTGGAAATGACGCCCTTGGAATTGAAGAATGCCTCTGGAACGAGGCGCTCCCCCTCGGCGTTTCGCCACACGATGAATTTACGCGCGTTGAGCAGGTCGAAGACGCGAGTGATGGGGAGATCGAGCTTTTCAGCAACCTCAGCGAGCGTCAGCAGCTTTTCCCCGGCGAGGAGCTGCGGTAGTTCCGGGTGGGGATTCTCGAAGTTGTTCTCAGAATTAGTCACGGACACAACTGTAGCCGGATCACACTTTGGGGCGCTGATCGGCCATACTGGAATCCATGACAAGGCTGAACGTGGGCGACATTCTTGAGGGACGCTACCGCATCGATCAGCCGATCGCTCGCGGCGGCATGTCCACTGTGTATCGCTGTGTCGACATGCGCTTGGGCCGCGCAGTGGCCGCCAAGGTCATGGATGAGCGCTATCACGATGACCCTGTCTTCGTCACCCGCTTCGAGCGCGAGGCCCGCGCCATGGCACAGCTCAGCCATCCCAACCTCGTCGCCGTGCATGATTTCTCCGCGGATGGGTTGCCCATCTATCTCATCATGGAGCTCATCACCGGCGGCACCTTGCGCGAGCTCCTTGCTGAACGCGGCCCCATGCCGCCACATGCCGCAGCCGGCGTCATGCACTCCGTGCTGGCCGGGCTCACCGAGGTCCACCACGCCGGCCTCGTGCACCGCGATATCAAGCCAGACAACGTTCTCATCACGGACAACCACCGCGTTAAGGTCGGCGATTTCGGCTTGGTGCGCTCCACCAAGGCGGAACACGATAGCTCGGGTCAAATCGTCGGCACCGTCAGCTACCTCTCCCCCGAGCAGGTTACGGGTGCGGATATCACCCCGGCTTCCGATGTCTATTCGGCCGGAATTGTCCTGTTTGAACTCCTGACCGGCACGGTCCCCTTCCACGGCGAGACCCCACTGGCCCACGCCACAGCGCGCGTGCACGCGGATGTGGTGGCGCCGTCCTCACGCATCGAGGGGGTGCCTATGCTTTTCGACGCCCTCGTGGCCACCGCCACCGCGCGCCAGCCGGCCGAAAGGTTTGCGGATGCCGGCGAATTCCTCGATGCGCTAGATGATGTATCCCGCGAACTGCAGCTCCCGCAATTCACCGTCCCCGTCCCGCGGAACTCGGCTGCTGCACGAACAGCCGCTGTGCCCACGGATTTTTCGGGGGCAGGCAATACCCGGGTCTTCGAAGCCACGTCCACGATCCCGGCGCCCCAACCGCCCACGCGGGAAACCCGTGTAGAGCCTCGAAACGATGCTTTTCTCCCGCCGGCCGCACCGGTAAATCCCCCGGCACCGTCCCCTGCGGTAGCAGAACCTTCTGCGCCGCTTCCCCCGGCCGGTGCCGAGGAGGAGCCGGAAGAGCGCCCCTTGAGCAACCGCAGCGCCATCGCGCTTATTGGTTTCCTCATACTCGTCGGGCTTGCCACCTTGGCCGTCGCCGTGGCGGCCTGGTGGTTTGGCTCCGGAGAATACAGCACGTGGCCGATTCTCTGGAGGCCATATTAGCCTGCGCAACTTCTAGTTGCGCAGCATCTCCGCGATAAGGAAGGACAGCTCCAGCGATTGCTGGGTGTTCAGGCGCGGATCCACGGCGGACTCGTAGCGGCCCGGCAGATCCACGTCCGTGATGTCCTCAGCGCCGCCGAGGCACTCGGTGACGTCCTCGCCGGTGAACTCTAGGTGGACACCACCCGGGTGGGTACCCAGTTCACGGTGCACCTCGAAGAAGCCCTGAACCTCGTCGACGATCTTGTCGAAGTGGCGGGTCTTGTAGCCGTTCGATGCCGTGAAGGTATTCCCGTGCATCGGATCGGACTGCCACACAACCTTGTGGCCGGAGTCCTCCACGGCCTTGATGATCGGCGGCAAGACGGAACGCACCTTGTCGTGGCCCATGCGGGCGATCATGGTGAGGCGGCCAGGCTCACGGTTCGGGTCCAAACGCTCTGCGTACTGCACAGCCTGCTCCGGGGTTACTCCTGGGCCAAGCTTGATGCCCACGGGGTTGCCGATGATGGAGGCGAAAGCGACGTGGAAATCGTCGAGGCCGCGGGTGCGCTCGCCGATCCACAGCTGGTGAGCGGACAGGTCGTAGAGCTTGGTCTCGCCGTTAGAGTCCGTACCCAAGCGCAACATGGAACGCTCGTAATCCTTCAGCAAGGCCTCGTGGGAGCAGTAGATCTGTGCCGAACGCAGGGTCTCGTCTGAGACTCCGCAGGCGTTCATGAAGGCCAGGCCGTTCTCAATTTCATTCGCCAGGGCCTGGTAGCGAGCGCCTGCCGGAGAGTTGGCCACAAACTCGCGATTCCACTCGTGGAGTCGGTAAAGGTCAGCAGTACCGGATTGGGTCAGTGCGCGGACCAGGTTCATGGCCGCCGAGGAGTTCGCATAGGCACGGATCATGCGGGCGGGATCGTGGCGGCGGGATTCCTCGTTGGCTTCTACGCCGTTGACGATGTCACCGCGGTAGTTGTACAAGCCGTTTGCGTCCAGATCAGAGGAGCGCGGCTTCGCGTACTGGCCAGCGATACGGCCCAGCTTCACCACCGGGGTGGACGCGCCATACGTCAAAACTACTGCCATTTGAAGCAGCGTCTTGATGTTGCCCCGGATGTGCGGCTCCGTATTGGACTCGAAGGTTTCCGCGCAGTCGCCTCCCTGGAGGAGGAAGGCGTTGCCCAAGGCGACGTCGGCAAGCTTGCGCTTGAGGTCCTCAATCTCTGGGGCCACGACGATAGGTGGGACGGATTCCAGGATCTTGCGCACGTTATCGGCTTGCAGCTGATCCCAGCTGGGTTGCTGCTTTGCCTCGCGGGCAATCGCATCTTGGAACTTCTCGTTGATCCCCTCCGGCAGCGGTGGCAGATCAGGGAGCACTTCTTTGGGAATATCTACTGTCCAACTCACACCCAGTATTTAACCATCTTGGGTCTATCGCGCGTTAGTTAATGGCATTTCGGCTACGGTATTAATTCACGCTTTATTAACGCGATTGCCCCTAGTCAATGGCAAGTGCTGTTCACAAACCCGAAATTTGGCCAGATTATGGCGGGCGTCGACCAACGCGTCATGGTTGCCGTTCGGGACTGGAGGCAGCTTGGGGCGGCCGGCGAATTCCCAATACTGCTTAAGCTCCCGGGTATAGCGCGGCAGGCCCTTGGGCAGACTCGCCATATCGCCCCAGAGTTGCGCAACAACCACGTGGTCATAGGCGCCCACCCAGGCCCACAGCTCGATGGGAGTGGAGTGCCGGCCAAGGAATTTCAGGAGATCTTCGCGGATGGTTTCGCGCGATTTCCAGACCGGATCTGCTGGACTCGGCAGCTTATCCAAAACATTCTCACGCACCCATGCGTTTGCCTTGGCCGGATCGAAGTCTGTGGATACCGCGTAGTATTCGCTACCGTCTTCCCCGACAATTCCGATGGAGACCAATTCAATGGTCGATCCGTCCTCGATAAATTCGGTGTCGTAGAAGTAGCGCACGCCCCGTATCCTAGTCTCCCGCCCACATAGGCCTGCCCACTGGGGGTCTATACTCAACTGCGTGAAGAAAGCTCTCTCCTCCCCTCTCCTCCCCTTGTTCATAGCAGGGCTGGCCTCCCTAGCGTGGATTATCCAGCTTCCGGCATTATTCAGCAGCGGCAGCATTGCGCCTTATTACCACATTGACCTCGATGTCTATCGCGAGGGAGGACGCGCGCTTCTACGCGGAGAAAACCTTTTCGCACAGAGCTATGTGCTCGACAACGGCTTTTCGCTGCCTTTTACCTACCCGCCTTTTGCTGCAGCGCTTTTCGCCATGGTGTCATGGCTCCCGTTGTGGCCGCTGTCCATTCTTCTCACCGCAGCATCGCTCGGGGCGCTGTGGGTTTGCCTGTATGCCGTGATTTCTCGGAGCTGTGCTACTGAGCGACCTGGTTGGTGGTCCTCGTGGGCATTGTGCGCCTGCATGCTGATGGAACCGGTTACTGAGACGCTCAGCTTCGGCCAAGTGAACCTTTTGTTGACCGCGGTAGTCATTGTAGATTGCCTACTGCTGAGCCCACGAAGCTCGTGGCGTGGTGTGCTTACGGGCATTGCAATAGCCATCAAGCTCACCCCAGCGGTCTTCCTCGCCGTGTTTTTCGTTCGCCGCGACTGGCGCGCTCTTGCCACGGCGGTGGTCTCCTTTGTCGCATGTGGTGTAGTGGGGCACCTCGCCTCCCCGGCGAGCTCAGCGGTGTATTGGACCGATACCCTCCGTGATTCCTCGCGCATCGGTGGGCTGGCCTACTCCGGCAACCAATCACTCCGTGGCTTGCTAAGCCGTATTGTCCCCGAGCAAGCAACGACCCTTTGGGTTCTCGGATGCATCGCCATCGTCGCGCTTCTGTGGTGGCTCATGGAACATACGTCATCGCAGGTTGAGCTCGTGCTACTCGCTTCCTCGGCGGCGCTGCTGTGCTCCCCGGTCTCGTGGTCTCACCATTTCACGTGGCTCTGCTTGGCAGCGGTCTATCTGACCGCCCGCCGACACTGGTTCCTAGCTGCCCTCACAGGGCTGACGTTGCTGGCCCGCGGCCACTGGCTCATCCCGCACAATGAGCAGCTGGAACTGACGTGGTCGTGGTGGCAGCAGATTCCGGGCAACGACTATTTCTTGCTCGTCGTGTTTCTTGTCGCGGTGAGCTGCTGGCTCAGGCTTGAGCCTACAGACGACGGTTCCGTTTTTCGCCGACTCGCACCGATCGGCGGCGGTTTAAGCGTCCAGCCCACGACGGGCACCTTGCCCAAAGCCCAAAGTGCTAGCGACGCAACAGCGCAATAAAGAACGCACATGCTAAGCCAGAACCACGTGTTTTCCAGCGGCCACTGGCCCGCCAGGCTAACCTCCCGAGGATGGAGCGCCATGGGGTAGCCATAAAGAATGGTGAGGCCGATGGGATGCCCAAGATAGATAGGCAGCGTGTGAGCACCGATGAAACGCAGACCGGTGGTCAGGGCCGGAATATAGGACACCACCACCGCCACCGCGATTCCCACTGGAACCTCGAAAAACTGCTCTACCATGCGAACAAGGATATGAACGTCATCCCTCACCAGCGCCTCCGTACCAGGCAACAACCACGTAACGTCAACTTCTCCGGAGAAGTTATCCCACGCGCGGCGAGTAAAAAAGCCGATGGCGTAGGCCACTGTCATCCCGGAATACGCCCAAAAACTGCGGTGATCCCATATGCCCTTAAACGGTGCCTCGATAGCTGCAGCGAAGTCGGAAATGGCATCACGGAAATAGGCAGCGCCAACAAAGACCGGGAGAAACATGATGGCCTTCGCAATCGAGGTGTATTGCGCCTGCCAAGCGATGAACAGAATCGGACTAAAGCTCAGCGCCATCGCTGCCCACCCGGGGAGCTTGCGTACGCACCACAAGAAGATGTTGAACAGAATCAGCGAATGCAAAAACCATGCCATGGAATGGCCCACGAGCAGGCTAGCTGTCATTTGGTCAACATCGAAGATGGGATCTCCAAAGACCCAGTGGTACTCCACGCGTTTGGTTTGTTGCTCAACGAGCATCCAGACCACATAGGGAACGAGGAAGTACCACAGGCGGCGTGTGAAAAGCTCCGCGAAGCTAAAGCGAAAAACCTTCTGGGCAAAAAAGCCGCTCACCAAGAAGAACAGAGGTAAGCGAAGCGGATCCAGCCAGACGTTAAAGGCCGCCAGCCACGTCTCCCCTGATTCAGGAACGGTGAGCGTGATGTGCAGAAGCACGACGCCCAGGATGGAGATGCCTTTCGCTACATCGGGCCAGGCAAGGCGTTGAGAGAGAGAAGAGCTCACAGATTACTGCGCCTCCGAACCGGGCTCGGCCCCTTCCGGGTAGCCGTGTCCAGCTTGCAGGGATGCCTTCACATCGGAGGCGTACACGTCGACATAGGGTTTACCTGCCAACTCAGCCAGCTGCTTCATCACGTAGTCCGTGAAGGCGCGCACGGTAGCGTGGTCCTGTGGATCAAGGTTGCGCTCGGCAGCCCACGCCTGGGGATCGATGGGCTCACCCACGCGCATGCCGACGCGAGCCGGGCGCGGAATCCATGAACCGATCGGGTTTGCCTTCCGGGTATTAATCATGGCGATCGGAATTACCTGCTCACCAGTGGTCAACGCGATGCGCGCCATGCCGGTGCGCCCTTTGTAAATGCGTCCATCGGGCGAACGAGTTCCCTCCGGGTAGATTCCAAAGAGATCCCCACGGCCGATAATGCGTTGCGCGCTCGCTAGCATGGCGTCGCTCGCGTCTTTGTTGACGCGGTCAATCGGCACCTGCCCCACGGAGCTAAAGAACCACTTTTGCAGGCCGCCAACGAAACCGGGGGTGGTGAAATACTCACTCTTAGCCAGAAAAGTAATCTGCCGCGGGCATAACAGGGGGAAGTAGAAAGAATCCATGACGGCTTGGTGAGAGGATGCCAAGATAGCCGAACCGGATTCCGGGATGCGATCCATTCCTTCGGACCATGGGCGGTTCCATACTCGAAGGGCCGGGCCAAAAAAGATGTGCTTAAAGGCCCAGTACCACTTGTTTCGCATCGCTTATAGTCCTATCTGTTTATGCCGAACAGGCCGCGCTGTCCAGTGAAAGAAAAATGTGCGGTGTTAACCTCGGTGCTCCTGGCGGGCGAGATCAGCGACACCAATCATACCCGCCGCGGAACCCAGTTTCGCGGTTGCGACTCGGGCCAGAGGCCTGTGACCGGCCCCGACAATCTGGCTAGCCATGGCTTCCCGTGCCCGATCTAGGTACAGATCCGCGTCCTTGGATACCCCACCGCCGATGACGATCAGCTCGGGGTCAAGGACATCCGCCACCATGGATAGTCCCTGCCCCAACCACTGTCCGAAGTTATCCATGACAGCCAGACCTAGGGGATCTCCCCGGCGAGCGGCCACGGTGATCTCCTCGCCGGAGGGATTCTCCGGGAGGGTGGTTTCAAAGTCACCGCGCAGATCCGCGCAGGTGTCCGGCAGAGCGGTTCCGGACGCATAGCGTTCGAGGCAGCCGCGCTTTCCGCACGAGCATTGGCGTCCGCCCGGTGAAACAACGAGGTGCCCAAACTCAGGGGCAGTGCCGAAAGCTCCGCGGTAAATCGTGCCGTCATTAAATAGCGTGGCTCCAATGCCGGTACCAACAGCGAAGAAAACCCATTCCTTCGCCCCGCGCCCTGCACCAAAGCGCCACTCCCCCCACGCGGCCGAGTTGGCGTCGTGCTCAAGCCGGACCGGAACATCCAAGCGCTTGCTCAAGATTTCACGCACGGGGGCGTCCCGCCACGGCAAATGCGGAGCAAAACGAACAATTTCGCATTCGGGATCCAAAAACCCTGCGAGGGCAAGTCCAACGGCATCAATGTCATGAGAAGCTGCGAGGCTGTCGACGCAACGCACGATGTCATCTTCGAGCTCTCGCGCTTCCGCGGCCGTCGGCACGCTCATCGAATCCACAATCTCTCCGGCGGGATCAATCACCGCGGCGCGCAGGTTTGTTCCACCAATATCGAACCCGATGGTGAGGCCACTGCGGCCGTCTTCAGCGGAGGGAGTGTGTTCAAGCATGACTAGTAGGATATACCCCGGCTTGCCCTCGATCACATTCGAGAATCTCGCGCAATCGTGCGCCCATGATTTCCCACGTCCAGCGCTCCTCTACGTGGCGGCGCCCGGCTGCCCCCATACGGTGGGCCCGGGGGGCATCGCCAAGCAACGTGCACAGCGCCTCCTCAAGCTCCGGCACCGAAGACCCGCGCACAACGAGCCCTGTTTCCGGAGTCACCGTTTCCGGTGCTCCGCCGGAATCTCCAGCAACCACTGGCAGCCCCGCCGCCTGCGCCTCGAGGTAAACAATGCCGAGTCCCTCGACGTCGAGTCCGCCGCCTCGTGTGCGTGCAGGCATGGCGAATACATCGGCTGCATGGAGGGCCAAACGCAATTCCGCCGTATCCCGCGCCTCCTGAATCACGGCGTCTGGGTAGTACAGATGCGCAAGTTCACGCAAGGTCGGCTCGTAGCGGCCGCGTCCGATAATGAGTAATTGCGCATCCGGGATCCGCACACGCACAGCTGGCATAGCGCGCAAGAGTTGGTCCTGACCTTTACGCGGGACCAGGCGGGAGATGCAGACAATTACTGGGCCGGAGCCCACCCCGAAATGCGCGCGGGCCGCCTGCTTCTCGTCTGCGGTTGGTGGAGTGAAATCCTCCAGGTTGACCGCCGAGGGCAAATGAACCCACCGCGCACCCGAGCCGAACGCGGGCTCCAACCTGTTGCGCGTGTAGTCCGAGATATACGTGAGGACATCCGAATACTTGCCGATCCTGCGCAAGGCTTGTCGTGCCCCAGGAAGCATGGACCACCCCACCTCATGCCCGTGCGTTGTGGCTACGATGCGGCGCGCTCCCGCAGCACGCGCTGCCGGCGCCATGAGCGCGAGTGGGGCCGCGGCACCAAACCACACGGTCTCGATATCGTGTTCTCGGATAAGGCGCTGCATCTGGCGGGCCGTGGCACGCGTCGGCAGCATGATGGAGCGCGGCCAGCGGACCACGGTATAAGGCAGCGTCGAGTCATACTCCGCAGCGGCGTCCCTGTCTTGGGTCGAGGCAAAGACGATGACGTCCTGCGGGTTGAGGGTCACCAGAAAGTCTCGGAGATAAGACTGAATCCCGCCGATGGTGGGCGGGAAGTCATTGGTGACGAGGAGTGTGCGCGCCATGTCCTAATAGCGTACGGCACCTTCCACCGGCATGGAATTCAGCGGCACCACGGCCACGGGGACGCCATAGGTGGAGGCATGAACAATCTGGCCGTCACCGATGTACATTCCCACGTGGGTAACGCCGGGGTAATAGCCCACAATATCGCCCGGCTGGAGTTGGTCCAGCGGCACCGGCGTACCACCGGCGAGCTGCGCCTGCGAGGTACGCGGAATGCTCTTGCCCATCTGTTGATAGCTCCACACCATCAGGCCAGAACAGTCAAAAACATCAGGACCCGTTGCGCCCCAGCCATACGGGGCACCAATACGGCTGAGAGCGGCTTCCACAGCGGCAGACCCAGAGCCATCGGCCAGCGCGGCCAGGTCCAGGTCGGAGGATCCACCGAAGTGCTGGACCCATGCCTCACGCGCTTCTGGGCTTAAGCCATCAACGGTGGCCTCGAGTTCCTTCTGCTGTTCTTCCAGCTCGGTCTTTTCTTTCAACACCGAGTCACGCTTTACCTGCAGCTCGTCGCGCTTATGGCGTGCCTCCTCGGCGGCATCAACTGCCCCTTGATGCGCATCGTCGGCCGCTGTGGAAGCCGCGACCATCGCGTCTTCCTCACGCTTCGCGGCCTTGGATAGGGCACCTAGATAGCCCATCCGTTCTACCGCACTGGCCACGTCATTTGCATTGAGGGCGGCGGAGACCGACGTTGCAGCGGCATTCCTACGATAGCGCTTCTGCGCTAGAGCATCGATGCGTTCCTGTTGTTCGGCCACGGCAGCTGAGGCGTCTTCGGAAGTACGCTGTGCCTCCTCGGCCTTTAAGTCCAGCTCGCCGATCTCTTTCTCCGACTCAGCGAGCTCATCCTCGAGCCCCTTGACTTCCTCACCCTTGGCAGACACGCGCTGGGCGACGTCCGCCATGCGCTCAATGAGGCCGGGCAGGTCTTCAGGATCCTCCGCTTGCGGAGCGCCTTCCTGCTGCTGCTCCGGAGAAACCTCCTGGGACACAGCCGACGGTGAAAGGACGGCAACTGGAACCGTGCTCAAAGCGAGTGCAGCAACGGCACACGCAATGCCACGACGCGACATGGATACCCCCGAAACTTAGAGAAGGTTAGTAGATAACTGAATTATACCCTCAGTCGAGCAAAAACATAACGGCTACAAGAATAGCCGAACCCCTTCCCCACCCTCACCATCAACATGGCAAGAGCGGCGGAAGGGGTTAGGACGATTACCGAGTGCGCTTAGAAGCGAACTGCGGAGTGAATCGGCATGTAGTTCAGGGAACGCTCACCCACCGGGGTACCGGAGTTCAGAGCGTCAATGATGGTGCCATGGCCGGTGTAGATGCCAACGTGAGATGCACCGGAGTAGTACACGATGATGTCACCCGGCTGCAGCGCATCGAGGGACACCGGGGTGCCGGCAGATGCCTGCGCCTGGGACGTACGCGGGATGGACACGCCAGCCTGCTGGTAAGCCCAGGAGGTCAGGCCAGAGCAATCGAAGGCGCTCGGGCCGTTAGCGCCGTAGACGTACGGGGAACCGATCGCGGAACGAGCGGCTTCAAGAACCTTCTCGCCCACGGACTGGGTCGGCGCCGGGGCCGGTGCCGCCGGGGACTCAACAGCGGCGGCGTAACCGCCACCCTGGTTTGCCTTGAAGGCAGGGATGTAGCGATCAACGTTGGGCAGCTGCTGGATGTTAGGGACGTTCTCCAAGCCGGCGACCTCAAAACGGATGTCGGTGTCCGGAACAACGACCTCGGCTGCGTTGGCGGCAGCCGGTACGGTAACAGCTGCGGTTGCTGCGATAGCAGCGGTAGATGCGATGCGACGGGTGTTCACGTTGCCCTGACGACGGTGCTTAGCCACGAATTTAAACTCCAAATCTTCCTATGCGCCTACTTCGCCCGCCAAGACGGCGAATCATTCATTCACCTTCTTGATGACGCGGGCAAAAGCTCTGACCCAAGGGACGGGCCTAGCGTTCGACGATGACCCATTCCTTTAGAGCCATCTCCGCTCGGCCCCCGGTTTTAGGAGGGGCCAGACGCGGCGCTTAAATCTTCAGTTCGTATTGAGCACCGGTGATGTGTACACCGTGTCGGTAACTCAATGTCTCGAATAGGTTACGAAATCATCACAAGCGATGTCGAGTCAGAAACGCAAAACTGGGTTCGTTACCGTCCTGTTATCAAACGGAAACCTAAAAGACATCACCCGCCAAGTTCTGACGCCAATAGGCGTAGCCCGGTTGGGAATACAGCCAACGACCTGCCACAACGGAGTCACAATCCACCACAGGACCGCTAGACCAATAGCGCATCCCTGGAACCAGAACCGGGTACAAAAATAACGTTGTAACCTTGGTCACACACCGGTAATGCTAGGAATCAAAAGCCCCAATCTACCCACAGTGCACTCCTAAAACACCACAGAAGAAGGGATCAACACTGTGTCTATTAGCGGATTTCTCTGCCGGCCCCAGTACTATTCCTCTACTCACCTAAGGCCAGCCACCTTGCAAGCCACAAGCGGCAGAGTTGATTCACGGTTAACGGCACGTTAACTTCGGCCGCTCTGCCCAACTCTGGCAGGGTTATAGGCCACTTTGCCGGCTTAGGGCCCCACTGGCGGCCTTCCGCCCGCCACAGCGCTACACAGCGGATACAGAAACGCTGAGAGCCCGTGTTCCTTTCCTCGTATTGGAAAGGAGCACGGGCTCTTGTGAGCGTGTTTCAGCGAGTGAAGGCGCTAGATGCGGCCGTTCTCCTCGTCTTCGCGGCGATTAGACTCGTTGAGCTGGCGGAACATCTCCGCCTCCTCAGCGTGGTTCTCGTGGCGAATCTCGTTGACGCGGGAGACGATGGACGGGTCATCGGAAGAGAAGATGCCCTGAGTCTCGGAGTCAGCCAGACCAAGCTGGTTGAGCTGCTTCGGAACCGCGGCACCGGAGTACTCGAGCGGAATCGGGTGTCCATGGTCATCCACCGGGCCAAGCGGCTGGTGAACCTCAATGAAGGCACCATTCGGCAGCTGCTTGATAACGCCAGTCTCAATACCGTGCTCCAGGACCTCACGGTCAGAGCGCTGCAGACCAACGCAGATGCGGTAGGTCATGAAGTAAGCGATCGGCGGCAGGACGATGAGACCGATACGGCCAACCCAGGTCATCGCGTTCAGGGAGATCTGGAAGAAGTGAGCCACGTGGTCGTTACCACCGGACAGCGTCACCAGAAGGAAGAACGTGATGGCAGCCGCGCCGATAGCGGAGCGAACCGGGACATCGCGCGGGCGCTGCAAGAGATTGTGGTGGGCGTCGTCACCAGTCAGCTTCTTCTCGATGAACGGGTAAGCAAACAGCAACACAACCATCAAGCCACAGAGCAGTGCAACCCAGAAGGCGGACGGAATCGTGTAGTTGCCGATGTAGAGCTCCCATGCCGGCATGACACGAGCAACACCGTCAGTCCACAGCATGTAAATATCCGGCTGGGAACCAGCGGAAACCTGAGACGGATTGTACGGGCCAAGGTTCCAGATGGAGTTAATAGTCATCAGACCGGAGATGAGTGCCAGCACGCCGGCAACCATCATGCCCATGCCAATGGCCTTGGTGGCGAAGACCGGCATAATGCGGACGCCAACAACATTGTTCTCAGCGCGACCCGGTCCAGGGAACTGGGTGTGCTTCTGGAACCAGACCATGATGAGGTGAGCTGCAATCAGACCCAGGATGATGCCCGGGATAACCAGCACGTGCAGGATGTAGAAACGATCCAGCATCAGGTCGGACGGGAAGTCGCCACCGAAGATGGCCCAGTGCAGCCAGGTGCCGATGATCGGCAGGCCCAGGATAATGGCGGACATGATTCGCAGACCGACACCGGAGAGGAGGTCGTCCGGGAGGGAGTAACCGAGGAAGCCCTCGATCATGCCCAAGAGAATCAAGGCGCAACCGATAATCCAGTTAGCCTCACGCGGGCGACGGAACGCACCGGTGAAGAAGATGCGAAGCATGTGGGCAATCATGGACATCATGAACATGAGTGCTGCCCAGTGGTGCATCTGGCGCACGAACAGACCACCGCGGACCTCGAAGGAGAGGTCAAGCGCAGTTGCATAGGCGCGCGACATCTCCACACCGTTGAGCGGGGTGTAAGCGCCGTCGTAAATGACCTTCGTGATGGAAGGATCGAAGAACAGCGCCAAGTAGATGCCGGTCAGCACCAAGATGATGAAGCTGTACAGTGCCATCTCACCGAGCATGAAGGACCAGTGAGTGGGAAAGACTTTGTTGAGCTGGGTACGCAGGACGCCGGCAGCGGAGTACCGCTCGTCCATGTTGTTACCCATCTGTGCAAGTTTGTTACTCATTATGACTTACGCTCCCAGAATGCAGGTCCGACGGGCTCGATGAAGTTGCCCTTAGCAATGAGGTAGCCCTCTTCGTCCACGTCAATCGGCAGCTGCGGAAGTGCACGGGCTGCCGGACCGAAGACCGGCTTGCCGTAGTGCAGAGCGTCGAACTGCGACTGGTGGCACGGGCAGAGAATGCGGTTGGTCTGAGCCTCGTACAACGAGGTCGGGCAACCAATGTGGGTACAAATCTTGGAGTAGGCGTAGTAATCGCCGTAGTGGAAGTCCTCCTGGCCCTTGCGCTCGATGGCCTTTTTGGCGTCATCGTTGCGCAGGCGGATGAGCATCACGGCGTTACGGTTGCCATGGATGGAGTGCATGTGGTTCTCGTAGACGTCCTTGTCCTCGGAGTACTCAGCACCATCGTTAACATCCTCAGCAGCCAGCGGGAAGACAGTCTCCATGCCGCCGGCGGCAAGGTCCTCCGGGCGTACACGAACCAGGCGGGTAACACCGCGGGTGGTGTAGTGAGTGCCGGATTCACCTTCGTGCTTCTCGGCGATAGTACCGGTGTCGCGAGCAAGGTAGAGCTTGACGCCCTTTTCATGCATGGTCCAACCGGAGGTCCACAGCGTGCCGTCGCCGGCGTAGTTCAGATCGTGGCGCTTCTTCCACGGGTTATTGATGGCGCCACCCAGCGGCGCAATAACCGTCAGGCCGAACAGAACGCCGGCGCCGCCGAGCAGACCCTTGATGGTGGAACGGCGACCAAGCGTCGACGTGTTCCAAGAATCATTAAGCAGGGCGGTCAGCGTGCGGCGGTCCACCTCTTCGGAAGGACCGTCGTGGCGACGCTGAACTGAGATCTCCTCCGGGAGAATCTTCTTGACGTACTGAACAATGGCGAAGCCCAGGCCCAGAATGCACAGGCCGGAAGTCAGGCCCAGCAGCGGGGTGTAGAGGGTGTGCCACCACAGGCCATCCTCCCCCAGCATCTTGTACTGCCACGGCCAGAAGAGGTAAACGCCAAGGAAGGCGATACCCATCAGTACAGAAACAATGAGCCAGAAGGTGACATTGCCGGCGGCGCGCTTCTCAGCGGGGTCACCCTCGACCGGGAAACGTTCCTTGCGGAATGCGACGGTGACGTCGTCAAGCTCGGTGCCGAGTGCTGCGAGCTCGTCGTTGCTCATAGCATCGAGCTCTTTGCGAGAGTAATTCTTCTTTACGTTGCTCATGAGCGAGATCCAATCCACATAGCGGCAACGCACAGAAGGCTGATGCCGATGATCCACATTGCCAGACCCTCAGCCACTGGGCCGAGACCGCCGAGCGACCAGCCGGCCGGGGACGGGGTTTCCTTTGCAGACTTGAGGTAGGCGATGATGTCCTTCTTCTCGTCTGCGGTCAGCTGACGGTCAGAGAACTTCGGCATGTTCTGCGGGCCGGTCAGCATTGCCTGGTAGATCTCCTGCTCGTTGGCCGGAGCCAGCGGCGGGGCAAACTTACCGGAGGACAGCGCGCCGCCCTTGCCGGTGAAGTTGTGGCAGGACGCGCAGTTCATGCGGAAAAGCTCAGAACCCTTAGCTACGTCTTCTGCCTGAATCTGCCCGTTGTAGTTAGCACCGCGCAGGGATTCCTGCGCTACGGAGCCGTCCTCGTTGTAGACGATATCGGCACCGCCACCGTTGGCAGCAACATAAGCGGCAAGCGCCAGGGTTTGCTGCTCGGTGTAGCGCGGGGTTTTGCGCTCAGCCTGAGCGTCGTTAGACATCATCGGCATGCGGCCGGAGTGAACCTGGAAGTACACGGAGCCGGCGCCAATGCCAACGAGGGACGGACCGCGGTCCTGGATGCCCTGCAGGTTAGCGCCGTGGCAGGTAATACAAGCGACTTCGTAGATGTCCTTGCCCTCTTGAACGAGTGCCTGGTCATCCTTTGCGGCTGTAGCCACCTGCGCGTCAGGGGTCAAGGCAGAAGCCAAGACGCCAGCGCCGGTAAGGCCGATGCTCAGCGCAAAGACGCCAGCCAGCGTGCGCTTCGCCTTGCGGCGACGGCGGGTCTTCTTAGCCGCGGCAGTGGTGTCTTCCACTGCGGCGGGCTGCTGGATGTTATCCATCATTTTCCTTTAGATAACTCGTACATGGAAATGAATGGCTGTAGGCCGGTTGCTCCCCGGCGACTACGGCCTACTGAACTAGGTAGATGACTACGAACACGCCGATCCACACAACGTCAACGAAGTGCCAGTAGTAGGACACTGCCATTGCCGCGGTGGCCTGTGCAGGCGTGAACTTGGAGCGGGCGATGCGCGCCAAGATGATTCCGAAGGAAATCAGACCCGCAGTCACGTGAGCCGCGTGGAAGCCGGTCAGAATGTAGAAGACCGAACCGAACACGCTGGACTGAACAGTGACACCAGCCATGATCAACTCTGTCCACTCGAACGCCATGATGCCTAGGAAGACAACACCCAACGCGATGGTCACCGAGTACCAGAGTCGGAGCTTGTATACATCACCCCTTTCTGCTGCAAACACGCCGAACTGAGAGGTCACGGAGGAAAGAACCAGGACTGTCGTAATGATGAAGCCCATCGGCACGTTGATGTGCGCGGTGTGCTCAGCCCAGTCACCCTCCTGGCCGTTCGCACGCGAGGTGAACCACATCGCGAACAGTCCAGCAAAGAACATCAATTCCTGAGACAGGAACACGATGGTGCCAACGCTGACCATGTTGGGTCGGTTCAGCGCGGCAACACGTGGTGCTGCCATACCTTGGTTAGAAACTACGCTCGTCACGCATAACAGTATGGCTGGTCTAGCCGCATAAGTCATCTCATTTCCCCCCCGATTTTTTTGAGCCCAGAGCATAGACCTTCACTATCTTCAGCGCGACCGGAGTCCCCAAATCATTCAGGAAATAGTTGGGAACTTTTCACCGCGCTTTACGACGCCCCATCTCTGCAGGTAGTGCAACGTGCTAATGAAGGCGGCAACCATTCAAAACACGTCAACTACCCGAAGCCCGTCCGCCAGAGCTACTTCCCCATGACGTGCCCCAATGAGATAAATCACACCCCTATTCGCCCGCGTAAGTGCAGGACTGCAACTTTCGGATGACCCCCGTAAAAACGCACGTTAACGTGCTGGAATTCCTACGGCCGACCTGCTCCCAGCCATCCTGCCACCCCAAGCCCTCCCCCAGCCTGCCGGGCTACACAAATTTTTTGGGGCCTCCGGGAACTTTTTACAACGCTTCACGACGCCTTGAAGATCGACAAGGCCCCCGCCACGTTGTGTGGCAGGGGCGTGAGAAGTCGTGGCGCTAAATCGCGCGGCAGGAGTGGCTAAGCCTTAGTGCTTTTCCTTCGGAAGACCGTACTGCAGGGACAGGCCGGTAACGGACGTCACGAGCAAGACAGCACCCAGAATGATCATCCAGAAGTAGAGGTAGATGATACCAAGACCCAGCACCGCAATGGAGCCGGTCATGCACAGCGGCCAAATGGAGCTCGGAGAGAAGAAGCCGAGGATACCGGCTCCATCTTCAGTCTCCGCCTCCTCCCAATCTTCCGGCGTAACGTCAACGCGGTTATCGGTGAAGTGGAGGTAGCCGCCCAGCATGATGCAGAGAAGCATGGCAAGAACCATGCCGACGATGCCGACCCACTCGGTGCCGTATAGGTAGCCATCATCCTTGACGTAGTTAACACCAATGATGTAGACGATGAGCGACACGAAGAGGTAGGTCGCAATTGCGTAAAAGACCTTAGATGTTGCACGCATTGTGTATCAGTTCCTTTTCTTATGCCGCAGACGAGGTGTCAACGAAGTTGTCGGCATCGCGGGTATCGCGCAGCGAGTTGAACGGAGTAGTGGTAACTGCGTAAGGCTCTTCACCAATGTGCTCAAGGGCCTCGGCGTTAGTTGCCTGCGGATTCTCCTCACGGAACTTGAGGTACTCGTTAAAGTCCGCGCGGTCAACGGTGCGGATCTCGAAGTTCATCATGGAGTGGTAGGTACCGCACATCTCAGCACAGCGGCCGACGAAGGCACCCTTTTCCTCAATCTTCTCAACCTGGAAGCGACGCTCCTGGGAGTTCTTCTCCGGGTGTGCGTAGGCATCGCGCTTAAACAGGAACTCCGGAACCCAGAATGCGTGGGAAACGTCACCGGAGGCAAGACGGAACTCAATCGGAGTGTCTACCGGGAGAACCAGAACCGGAACCTCTTCGGTGGTACCGACGGTCTCAATCTTGTTGAAGTTGAGGTAGGAAATGTCGCCCATGGACTTACCGTGAATCGGATTGGGGTTCGCAGTACCCTCTGGATCCACAGCAGATTCCTCAGCGAGCTTCTGGCGCTCAGTATCGGCGCCATTGTAATTCTCGCCATCAACCTTGTTCTCGGCGTAACCAAACTTCCAGTTCCACTGGAAGGCAGTCACGTCAACGGTGACCTCAGGGTTCTTATCCAAAGCCGTAACCTTCTGCTGTGCCTGAACGGTGAAGAAGAACAGGCCCATAATGATAAGGATCGGAATGATGGTCAATGCCATCTCCAGCGGCACGTTGTACTGCAGCTGCTTCGGGAACTCGCCCTTGCCAGCCTTCTCGGCCTTCTTCGCGCTCCAACGGAAGATGGCAGTGAGGAAGAGACCCCACATAATAAAGCCGATGATCCATGCAGCAACCCAGACCCAGATCCAGAAGTTGTACATCGAGTGAGCCTCAGGGGTAACACCCTTCGGCCAACCCATACCTAGGAGATTTTCAACGGCCGTCGGCGCTGCGACGTCACAACCTGCCAGAGCTAGACCGCCCAGAGCGATAACGCCCGCCAAGCCTGCCTTACGGCCGAGGTTGCGTTGCTTACGCTGTCCCACGTGTGTTCTGCCTTTCTGTGCACACAAACTTCTCGAATACTCACAGAGCATTCCTACCCAATCAGGATAGAGGATCATGCCTGAATTTCAGACCTTTTCGCTGGACTGATCAGGTGTTAGTTCCGCTCTATAAATAGTGAACGTACGGGATGTTACCGGCCCACCTGCGCAAGGTCACACCAGCTACCCCACCCTCCCCCTTCCACCTATGACTCAATTCACAAGGCGTACTGCTGTACATCATCCGAAAGTTCGCACCCTAACGGGGAACGCGGCGCGGGGTTCGCAAATCGCCGAACTCCAGCCGTAAAGTGTGTCGAGGATAGACCTTGATATATAAGGAGAAGCAAGTTTATGTGCGGACTCTGCGCGCTGCTCAGCGCCGATCGCAACGCCGCTCAACACGTGGAGGCACTCGAGCAGTCCCTCCAGTGCATGCGCCATCGCGGCCCCGACGCTGCTGGTACTTGGCATGACGATGAGGCGGCTTTTGGCTTTAACCGCCTGTCCATCATCGACCTCGAGCACTCCCACCAGCCGCTGCGTTGGGGCCCCGAAGACAACCCACAGCGCTACGCCCTCACCTTCAACGGCGAGATTTATAACTACGTCGAGCTGCGCGAAGAGCTCATCGCCGCCGGCTACACCTTTAACACCGAGGGCGATGGTGAGCCCATCGTCGTCGGCTACCATCACTGGGGCAAGGACGTAGTAGAGCACCTACGTGGCATGTTTGGCTTCGTCATTTGGGACACCGAAACGCGCACGATGTTCGCCGCCCGAGACCAGTTCGGCATCAAGCCCCTCTATTACGCCACCACGGATGCCGGCACGGTGTTCGCCTCCGAGATGAAGTGCATCCTCTCGATGGCCAATTCGCTAGGTCTAGATCTCAGCCTTGATAAGCGCGCCATCGAGCACTACACCGACCTGCAGTACGTGCCGGAACCGGAATCCCTCCACGCCAATATTCGCCGCGTCGAGTCAGGTTGCACCGTTACTCTTCGTCCCGGCGAAAAGGTCGTGTCTGAGCGCTACTTCAAGCCTCGCTTCCCTATTCAGCCCGTTAAGCAGGGCGAAGAGCAAAAGCTCTTCGACAAGATTGCACGGGCGTTGGAGGATAGCGTCGAGAAGCACATGCGTGCCGATGTAACCGTAGGTTCCTTCCTGTCCGGCGGCATTGACTCCACTGCCATTGCGGCCTTGGCCAAGCGCCACAATCCGAACCTGCTCACCTTCACTACTGGCTTCGAGCGGGAAGGCTATTCCGAGGTGGATGTCGCCGCCGAGTCTGCCGAGGCAATCGGTGTGGAGCACATCGTCAAAATTGTCTCCCCCGAGGAGTACGCCGACGCCGTCCCGAAGATCATGTGGTACCTGGACAATCCCGTTGCGGATCCTTCCCTCGTTCCGCTGTACTTCGTCGCCCAAGAGGCCCGCAAACACGTCAAGGTGGTACTTTCCGGCGAAGGCGCAGACGAGCTCTTTGGTGGCTACACCATTTACAAGGAACCGCTCTCACTGGCTCCGTTTGAGAAGATTCCTTCCCCACTGCGCCGCGGCTTGGGCAAGCTCTCGCAGGTGCTCCCCGAAGGAATGAAGGGCAAGTCCCTACTCAACCGCGGTTCCATGACCATGGAGGAGCGCTACTACGGAAATGCTCGTTCCTTCAACTTCGAGCAGCTCCAGCGCGTCCTGCCCTGGGCTAAACAGGAATGGGACCACCGCGAGGTGACCGCGCCGATTTATGCGCAGTCTCAGGACTTCGACCCCGTAGCCCGCATGCAGCACCTCGACCTGTTTACGTGGATGCGCGGCGATATCTTGGTCAAGGCCGACAAGATGAACATGGCCAACTCGCTCGAGCTGCGCGTGCCCTTCCTTGACAAGGAAGTGTTTAAGGTCGCGGAGACCATCCCCTATGACCTCAAGATTTCGCACGGCACCACCAAGTACGCGCTGCGCAAGGCCATGGAGCAGATCGTCCCGCCGCACGTGCTACACCGCAAGAAGCTGGGCTTCCCAGTTCCCATGCGCCACTGGCTGGCAGGCGATGAACTCTACGGTTGGGCCCAGGACCAGATCACGGAATCTCAGACCGAGGACATCTTCGACAAGAAGGAAGTCCTGGAGATGCTCAAGGAGCATCGCGACGGAGTATCCGATCACTCGCGCCGCCTGTGGACGGTTCTGTCCTTCATGATCTGGCACGGCATCTTCGTGGAAGAGCGCATCGACCCCAAGATTGAGCAGCGCGATTATCCCGTGAAGCTCTAGTCCAAACAACAAAACTGACGAAGCCCTCGCCGCACACTGCGGACGAGGGCTCTATCGTTTTGTCAACGTGACTTTACTTGAATTTAATTGAAGGAGTCACCGCAAGCGCAGGAGCCGCCGGCGTTGGGGTTGTCGATGGTAAAGCCCTGGGCCTCAATGGTGTCCGAGAAATCAATCTTGGCACCGGTGAGATAAGGGATGGACATCTTGTCCACGACGAGGTTGACGCCGCCAATGGTGTCCACCTTGTCACCATCCAGGGTGCGGTCATCGAAGTAGAGCTGGTAGCGCAGACCCGCGCAGCCACCTGGCTGGACAGCAATGCGCAGTGACAGATCGTCGCGGCCTTCCTGCTCAAGCAGGGACTTTGCCTTGGCGGCAGCGGCCTCGGTCAGGATAACTCCGGTTGCAGATGCGGGAGCGGTCATGATTTCTCCTCTTATATATGCGGAATTTTTCTGGAGCCCACCCTACCCCCTCACAGGTGAGGAAGAAAGGATGCCTCACAGTTCACTAGTGGTTCACTGGTGTCCTGTTCCCTCACCACAACGCTCTCTCCCGCGGGCCTATTCCCGCTATGTCTGCTAGACCTTGTACGCTAAACAGCGTGAAACTTCCGTGGCAAAAAGATGACAAGACTTCTTCCCCCGCCGAGCAGACCCCGGCGCCGGAAGAGCAACCCGCCGCCGAGAAACCGCACCGCAAGGGCTACACGCCGCCGAAGGGCCGCCCCACGCCCAAGCGTGATGCGCAGGAAATCGCCCGCGGCGTCAAGCGTGATCCCCGGGGGATGTCGGACGCGCAGCGCTACCAGCACCGCAAGGAACTCAAGGCTTCCATGTCTAAGGCGGAATGGAAGGAATATAAGCGCAAGGAGCGTCAAGAGTCCCGCGAGTGCAACAAGGTGGCACAGGAACGCATGGCCGCCGGTGACGAGCGCTACTTGCTCGCCCGCGATAAGGGCGAGGTTCGCCGGTACGTACGTGATTGGGTAGATTCCCGCCGCTTCATCAACGAATGGGTCATGCCCTTTATGATCGTGCTGCTGGTGCTCATGTTCGTCGGCAGCCGGGATCCGCGCCTATCCCAGATCATTTCTATCGGCGCCATGGCGGTCATCGTTGTCTTCGCTGTCGAGGGTTTCTGGCTCGCGCGCAAGTGCAATAACGCCGTACGCCTCAAGTTCCCCGGCACCACCGAGGCCGGTTTTGGCCTAGGCTTCTACGCGTACTCCCGCGCCTCCCAGCCGCGTAAGTGGCGCACCCCGCGCCCGCAGGTGGAGCGCGGAGCCACCGTCTAATCCGGAGGACACATGCCTGAATTCACCGCCGTTCCCCAGCTGCGCCCTTCAACCGCAGCTCACCCAAACCGCGTAGCAGAAATTGCCGCGTGGTTGGCGGCAGCGCAGGATTCCCCGCAGGCGAAGCCCCTTCAGCGCCCCCGAGCCATCGTCTTTGAGGGCACTGATGCCAACGTTGAACGCACCGTCGACGGTACAGGGGCCACAGAGCACTCCCCCAACGATGCAGATCGGTGGCGCGATAATCTCTTCAGCGCCGCGGAGCGTGCAGGAGCGGGCATCGACTTCGTCGAATGCAGCACAGAGTCCACCAGCGCTGAGCCTGGCGACTCCTCCGCCGCTATGTCCCCGGCAGAGTGCGAATCACACATCGAACTCGGTATGGCTACGGCTGACCGAGAGATCGATTCGGGCACAGATCTGCTCATCACGTCTGATTGTGGTATCGGCGCAAACACCGTCGCCGCCAGTGTCATGGGCCGGATTACCCATACCGAACCGGTGGCGATTGTGGGGACGAATACTCTGGCCAGCGGCATCACGGATGCAATGTGGAAAGCCCGCGTGAGCGTCGTGCGCGACTCCATGTTCCGCGCCCGCAACCTGGAGGGCTGGGAGGTCGTGCAGACCATCGGTTCCCCGAGCCTCGCGGCGCTGGTGGGTTTCATCGCGCAAGCCACGGCGCGGCGGACGCCGGTGCTTATCGACGGTCCACTGGCCGCCACCGCCGCCGTCTTGGCCGAGCGCACCGCGCCCGGCGTGAAGGGCTGGCTGCGCGCAGGGACGACCACCCCCGAACCGGCTTATGCCCTTGCTCTCAAAGAGCTGGGACTAACCCCACTGCTTGATTTAAACCTGAGTGAAGGTTTCCCCCTCGGCGCGCTCGCGGCCTTGCCGCTGGTGCAGCTGGCCGCCGAGCTCGCCTAGGCAACCCACTTATTTCGCTTCAACCAGCGTGTGAAGCCAGCCGTGGGTATCCTCCACGGCCCCGCGCTGGATGCCGGTGAGTCGCTCGCGCAGGGCCATCGTCGTGGCACCGGCCTCATCGTTGTTGATGTGGAAGTCAGTATCGGTGCCCATGACGTGGCCCACCGGGGTAATGACGGCAGCGGTACCGCAGGCAAAGGCCTCCACCATCGCGCCGGAGGCAACGTCGTGCTCCCACTCCTTGTAGGTGATGCGACGCTCTTCGACCTTCAAACCCATATCTTCGGCCACCTGCAGCAGGGACTTGCGGGTAATGCCCGGAAGCAGCGAACCCGACAACGCCGGAGTTACCAGAGTCTGGTTGCCCTCTTCGCCGTAGACGAAGGCCAGGTTCATGCCACCCATCTCCTCGATGTAGGTGCGGTCGATAGCATCCAACCACACCACCTGGTCGCAGCCCTTCTCCGCTGCCTGCGCCTGAGCGAGCAGGGAGGCCGCGTAGTTGCCGGCAAACTTGGCCGCACCCGTGCCGCCGGGGGCGGCGCGAACAAAGTCGGTGGACAGCCAGACGGACACCGGCTTGATACCACCGGAGAAGTACGCGCCGGCCGGGGAAGCGATGACAACATAGCGGTAGGAGTGCGCCGGGTGCACGCCCAGGGACACATCGGTAGCGATCATGAAGGGGCGGAAGTACAGCGCTGCCTCGCCGCCGGCTTCGGGGACCCAGGCCTGGTCGACGTCGACAAGCTGGCGCAGGGACTCAATGAACTCTTCTTCCGGAAGCTGCGGCATGGCCATGCGCTCCGCGGAAGCTTGCAGACGCTGCGCGTTCTGCTCCGGGCGGAAAGTGGCGATGCTGTCATCGGGCTGGCGGTAGGCCTTGATGCCCTCGAAGATAGCCTGGCCGTAATGGAAGACGGTGGACGCTGGATCCATGCTGAACGGCGCGTAGGGGCGCACCTGCGCGTCGTGCCATCCCTTGTCCTCGGTCCAGTCAATCGTCACCATATGGTCGGTGAAGTATTTGCCAAAGCCCGGGTTAGCCAAAATCTCCTGCAGGTGCTCCGGGGAGGTGGGGTTTTCAGTTCGCGTCACGGTGTAATTCAACATGTATCATAGCGTACTCCCCCAACACCTATAGATATGCAGAAATGCCTTAGCGGCGTAGTCACCCCTTGAGCGCATCGCCCCTGACGCGTTCCACATCATGGACACGGGTAGGGTGTGAGGAGCATCCCATTGTCACTTTTCTCAAGGAGGACATCGTGGCTTCTACCACGTTCGAATTGCCCGCACGCGGCTCTTTCCCCACCGTTGAGCTGGCCAAGAAGGCCCCCAAGCAGGCGGACGCCCTGTTAATCGCAACCTTTGCTGGCGAGGATGGGCTCGAGGTGCCGGGTACCTCCCTACTCGGCTCCTCGGCGCTGCGCTCAACGTATGAGGCGCTCACCGCAGTGGGGGCGACGGGCAAGGCTGGGGAAATCGTGAAGGTCCCCGCCCCGCAAAAGGCGGGCGCTGCACAGGTCATCGCGCTGGGTTTGGGCGGCGTCGAGGAACTCGACGATGAAGCACTGCGCCGCGCCGCGGGCAGCGCCGCTCGCGCCACCGCGGGCGTGGGCACCATCGTGACCCCCCTCGCGGACTTCGGTGTGAGCGCCGCCGTCGAAGGCCTCATCCTTGGCGGCTACGCCTACCGCGGCATCCGCTCCACCGAGCTCACGGAAAAGGAACAGCCGGCAACCTTCGTCGTTGTGGCTGATAAGTCCGCCTCCGAGGAGTTCGAGGCCGCTCGCACCGTGGCAGAGTCTGTCTTGCTCACCCGCGACTTGGTGAATACCCCGGCGAACGAGCTCTACCCGGAGTCCTACGCCGCCATCATTTCCAGCCAGGCCAAGGAAGCCGGGCTTGACGTCGAGGTGCTCGATGAAAAGCAGCTGGCAAAGCAGGGCTTCGGTGGCATCTTGGCTGTGGGTAAGGGCTCGGCCCGCCCGCCGCGCCTGGTGCGCCTGAGCTGGAAGCCCAAGAAGGCCAAGAAGCACGTGGCTCTTGTGGGCAAGGGCATCACCTTCGATACCGGCGGTATTTCCTTGAAGCCGGGCAACGGTATGTGGGACATGATCTCGGACATGGGTGGCTCGGCTGCCATGGCTGCCACCATTATCGCGGCTGCCAAGCTAAAGCTGCCGGTCCAGATCACCGCTACCCTGCCGCTGGCTGAGAACATGCCGGGCTCTGGCGCCACCCGCCCGGGCGATGTCATTACCCACTACGGTGGCCTGACCTCAGAGGTGCTCAACACCGACGCCGAGGGCCGCCTCGTGCTTTCCGACGCCATTGCGCGCGCCAGCGAGGACAAGCCCGACTACCTCATCGAGACCGCTACTCTTACCGGCGCGCAGATCGTGGCGCTGGGCTCTCGCACAGCGGGCGTTATGGGCTCCGAGGTCTTCCGCGATCGCATCGCCGAAATCGGCCGCGAGGTGGGCGAAAACGCGTGGGCCATGCCGCTGCTGGAGGAGCACGACGAGGAGATTAAGTCCCAGGCCGCGGACATCCGCAACATCAACGCCAAGCGCGAGGGCGGCATGGAGTTCGCCGGCACCTACCTAAAGCAGTTCGTAGGCGAAGGCATCGAGTGGGCACACATCGATATCGCCGGCCCCTCCTGGAACGGTTCCGCTCCGCGCGGCTACACCCCGAAGCGCGCCACCGGCGTACCGGTGCGCACCGTGGTGGCAACGCTGCGCGAGATCTCCGAGTCCTAATCTCGTGTGGGCGGCTTCAATTCGGCCCCTCGTGTGTGCGGCTTCAGGCCGCTCACACCTCTTCGCCGGCGATGACGTAGTCCTCCTTGTCCGCCAGCGGGAGGACGGTGCCGTCGGACATGGCGCGGTCGGTGACGACCCCGTTATCGTCGACAAGCGCCACCTCGTTGCCGCCCTCGCGCAGCCGGCGCAGGCCTTCCTTGAGCATGCGCCGGCCCACCGTGTGCAGGCCGGAAACCTGCGAGAAGTCCAGCGCTAGGCGCTTGCCGGAGAATTGGCGTTCCTCCAGCTCGTGGAGGATGGCCTCCGTGGCGGTGAAGTTGATGTGACCCTGCAGGCGGATAATCGCGGTCTCTTCATCCTCGTCGACGCTGCGCACCGGGTGCACGCCGAAGCGGTTCTCCGTGGACATCAGGTGCAGGCCCATGTCCGAGGAGAGCTCACGGAAAATCGCGGTGCCACGCACGCTATTTCCCTGCTCGTCGAGGCGCGGCGAGAACGTCGCCACACCAATCTGCCCCGGCAGCGTACCAATGAGCCCGCCGGCCACACCCGACTTAGCGGGGATTCCCACTTCCGCCATCCACCGCCCCGCGCCGTCATACATGCCACACGAACTCATCACTGCCAAGGTCATGCGGCACACATCGGCGTCCAGAATCTTCTCCCCCGTCACCGGCTGGCGCCCGCCATTGGCCAAGGTCGCGGTCATGACGGCGAGGTCGCGCACGTCGACCGACAGCGCGCACTGCGAGGTATAGGACAGTACCGCGTCGTGAGCATCGTCCTGAATGATCTCATAAGAACGCAGCATGTGCGCGAGCGAAAGGTTTCGTTCGGCGTGCTCGAGCTCGGAGTCACACAGGCGCTTATCGACGTCTACCTCGCGCCCCGCCAGCTGCGAGACGAAGCTACGTATCTTTTCCACGCGGTCCTCCACGGAGGAATCCACACCGTTGATGAGCTGGTTGACCACAATGGCGCCGGCGTTAATCATCGGGTTTACCGGACGGTGGTCTTTGGCTAGGGAAAGCTCGTTGAAAGCCTGCCCAGAGGGCTCGAGGCCGACGACATCACGCACCGCATCTAAGCCCAACTCACTCAAAGCGAGCGCGTAGACGAAGGGTTTTGAGATGGACTGGATGGTAAAGCGGTTCTCCGCATCGCCAGCGCTGTACAGGTGCCCCGTCACAGAGCACAGGGCTACGCCGAGTTGCTCAGGGTTTGCGCTGGCCAGCTCCGGGATATAGTCCGCGACCTCGCCGGAATCGTGGTCGTGAACGCGGTCGAGGATTTTTTGTAGATAAAAAGGAATCGGTGATTTCATCGGCATCCAGCCTATAGAATTACCGCGTATGAAGCCTGCACTCATCATCGTTGACGTCCAACATGACTTCTGCCCTGGCGGCGCACTTGCCACCGAAAAAGGCAACGAGGTGGCCGACCGCATCGGTGCCCTTCAGCCTAGCTATGACACCGTCGTAGCTACCCAGGACTGGCACATCGATCCAGGCAGCCACTTCTCCGAATCGCCCGACTTCGTCGATTCCTGGCCAGTGCACTGCGTTGCCGATTCCTTTGGCGCCGCCATGCACGAATCCATCGGCGCCGCCCAAGCCTACTTCCGCAAAGGCGAATACACCGCTGCGTATTCCGGGTTCGAAGGCGCGGCCGATGGTGTGTCATTGGCAGACTGGTTGCGCGAGCACAACATCACCGCCGTGGACATCGTTGGCATCGCCACCGATCACTGCGTGCGGGCCACGGCGCTCGACGCAGTTAAGGAAGGCTTCGCCGTCCGCGTTCTGGCACGCTACTGCGCACCTGTCGATGAGTCCCGTGGCGCCGCCGCGCTTGCCGAGCTCGCGGATGCGGGCGCAACCATCGTGAAGGACTAGTCCTTATTCTGCTGCTGGCGCTTCTCAAAGCGCTCGCGGCGTTCACGCTGCTCTTCCCTCTTGCGCAGGATGCGCTCGCGTTCAATGCGCTCACGCATGCGCTGCGGATAGCCGGTCTCCTCGACGTCATAGACATCGCATCGAAGCAGCTTGGCTACCGCATCGATCCCTTTCGGCCCGCCGATACGGCGGCGGATGAAGGCGCCGTTCTCATCAACTACGACCACGGACATCTCGTTGACCACGGTTTCCGGCTCAACGAAGGCCTCGATATATGCGCGTCCCTGTGCCCAGGTTTGAAGCTCCCGGGCGTCTTCTGCGCGAATCGTCTCCCCCGGTGCGCGGGGCGGGCGCAGCTGGGACTTAGAGCTGTTGCGGCGGAAGGGGTTGAACATGGCTCTTTAGCCTACCGGAGGCATCCTTGAGCCCCTTCGTGCGGAGGATGCCCTAATTCACCCCACCCGTGCGCGCCTTTTATAAACACGCTGTAGAATCGAACACTAGCGTTTCAATAATTCCAACTTTCGAGGAGTCTTAATACTTATGGCACACTCTGTTGTGATGCCCGAACTGGGCGAATCTGTAACCGAAGGCACGATTACCCAGTGGCTGAAGTCCGTCGGCGACACCGTTGAGGTCGACGAGCCTTTGCTCGAGGTCTCCACCGACAAGGTCGACACCGAAATCCCGTCCCCGGTCGCCGGCACCATCCTCGAAATCAAGGCAGAGGAAGATGACACCGTAGACGTGGGCGAGGTCATCGCCATCATCGGTGACGAGGGCGAGTCCGCACCGGCTGCTGAGGAGTCGGAGGATTCCTCCGAGAAGGCCGAGGAGACTCCGGACAAGCCTGCTGAGGACGCTGAGTCCGAGGCCCCTGCTGCTTCTGGTGACGCCACCGACGTAGAGATGC
>NZ_KV816292.1:0-1563 GCF_001814395.1 Corynebacterium sp. HMSC059E07 | reverse complement strand
ATCGTATCCGCGGTGGTTAGTATCAGTGCTTTATCATGGGCGCGGATATACGGGTACCAGAATATCAACTGGTTATCCATCGACTACGCCTGTCGGCCTCGCCTTAGGTCCCGACTCACCCTGGGAAGACGAACTTGACCCAGGAACCCTTAGTCATCCGGCGGGAAGGATTCTCACCTTCCAATTCGTTACTCATGCCTGCATTCTCACTCGCACACACTCCACGCCGCCTCACGGTAACGCTTCAACACATGCACGACGCTCCCCTACCCAATACAAAGTATTGCCGCGGCTTCGGCGGTGTGCTTGAGCCCCACTACATTGTCGGCGCAGGACCACTCGACCAGTGAGCTATTACGCACTCTTTCAAGGATGGCTGCTTCTAAGCCAACCTCCTGGCTGTCTTCGCGATCCCACATCCTTTTCCACTTAGCACACCCTTAGGGGCCTTAACCGGCGATCTGGGCTGTTTCCCTCTCGACTATGAAGCTTATCCCCCACAGTCTCACTGCCGCACAACACAATTAGTGGCATTCGGAGTTTGGCTGACATTGCTAAGATTGTAGTCCCGCTCAACCAACCAGTAGCTCTACCTCCACCAAGCTAATGCGACGCTGCACCTAAATGCATTTCGGGGAGAACCAGCTATCACGGAGTTTGATTGGCCTTTCACCCCTACCCACAGCTCATCCCCGCAGTTTTCAACCTACGTGGGTTCGCGCCTCCACAGCATCTTACTACTGCTTCACACTGGCCATGGGTAGATCACCCCGCTTCGGGTCCAGGACATGCCACTAAACACCCCATGAGGATTCGGTTTCCCTACGGCTACCCCACACGGGTTAACCTCGCGACATGCCGCTGACTCGCAGGCTCATTCTTCAAAAGGCACGCCATCACACACATACAGGTGCTCTGACGGATTGTAAGCACATGGTTTCAGGAACTATTTCACTCCCCTCCCGGGGTACTTTTCACCATTCCCTCACGGTACTCATACACTATCGGTCACACTGAGTATTTAGGCTTACCGGGTGGTCCCGGCAGATTCACAGCAGATTCCACGAGCCCGCTGCTACTCGGGCAACCCAACAACCCATGCATTGAAGCCTTCAACTACGGGACTATCACCCTCTACGGTAGGCGTTTCCACACCACTTCACCTAACAACAACACACAAGCAAACCAGTGGTAGCTGATTCACATTGGGGCCCACAACACCGCACACACAACCCCTACCAAGTATCACATGCACACGGTTTAGCCTCATCCACGTTCGTTCGCCACTACTAGCAGAATCATATTTTATTTTCTTCTCCTACGGGTACTGAGATGTTTCACTTCCCCGCGTAAACCCCCACAACAGCTATGAATTCACTGAAGGGTAACACCCCATAACAGGTGCCAGGTTTCCCCATTCGGACATCCTCGGATCAACGCTCTATTGACAACTCCCCGAGGCTTAACGCAGCCTTACACGTCCTTCATCGGCCCAGCATGCCAAGGCATCCACCATGCGCCCTAAATAACGAACACACAACCAACACAACAACCACCACAAAA
>NZ_KV816291.1:0-536 GCF_001814395.1 Corynebacterium sp. HMSC059E07 | reverse complement strand
CATCCACTCGATCCCGAGCAGGTCTGGGCCCGCATAGTCGCCTATAACCAAGCACACAACCCACAAGCAGTATCCGAAAAGCTCAACGGCCCCGCGGAAGCGGCAACTTCACACGAGGCCAACACCGATGACATGGCAGCTTTGCAAGGCATACCTCCCACCGATACCCCAACACTAACGGCATCGACGACACAATCAACAAACCACTGGGGCATCCCAGACCAACTCTGCGTAAGCAAAGATGGCGTTGTACGCGTGTGCGGCTTCGGTCTCTACATCGGTCTGAGGTTTAAAAACCGCAGACTCTACTCCACAGTCACAGCCGATAACGTTGCGGAGTTCTACACAGCCCATGACGGTGAATTCCTCTTCAGCGTGCCACTGCCGATCACGTTGAGTCACAGGCCGCCAGGTGGCCAGATCAACATCAACCTCGTTGAAGGAATGAAACATCGCCAACCACCCCGGATGAACCCGAAACTATCCAAACCCCGGCCCAAACGCAGGCAACAACCATAAACCGCTAGAAGTGTCCA
>NZ_KV816290.1:0-934 GCF_001814395.1 Corynebacterium sp. HMSC059E07 | reverse complement strand
GCAAATGCCTAGGAACAAAACCCGGGACACTTCAGCACTAAATGATGCACCTGGCAATAATCCGCCGGTTTATTACACCCTTCACGCGCACACGTCGGATGCTCCGCACTGGCCATTAACCGCTGCTCAAACCCAGCCAAACGCCGCACACGATGCAACCACACCGGCCCAACCGTGGGATGCACCAACGTCACATACCCAACCTCCGCAAACTTATAAGACACAAACTCCCGGCCCGTCATCCGCCCACCGTTGGTAAGCACGAGCTCAATATCATCGCCCTCACCCCGCACAATCTGGTCCAACTCATCCAACGTAACCACCACATTGGTCGCCACCGCAGGCTTCGAACCCCCATGCGCCTGGTTAAAGAACACCTGACCTGCCGCATCCAACAAATCAGCCGGATTAATCGACTCCAAAGTCCCACGCATCTCACTAATGCGCAACGGTGAATCAGTAATCGTCAACGAATGCGGACCCGACCCCCGATACGTCAACCGCACCCCAGGTTCGGGCACCCGCCGCGGCCGCAACTGCTTCAAGCGTTCCTTCGCTACCTTTGGGATTTGGTGTGCTGGAGTCCCTGCCAACCTGACACGCAGATTCCACGCATCCAACTCATTTTTCACCTTGGCGGTATACGCCTCAATCAAGCTCAACGACGCCACATCATGTCCTTGGGCAACCGCAGCCGCACGCGCTTGGCGCTGCTTGCCCGTAAAACGCGTCGACCCAAAATACACACGATGCAGCCCAGCCAACTCCACCGCATCAGCCAATGAAGCGCCACGCGCGCGTAAATCATCCACACTGCCTACCGCAAGCCCCACAAGATCCAACCCCGAACTGCGGTAGGAGAAATAAGTCTCCAAATCCCCCATGCGACAAAGACTAAAACGGCCCTTCCGGTTTTAGAGTGCGTTGATTTTGT
>NZ_KV816289.1:0-1268 GCF_001814395.1 Corynebacterium sp. HMSC059E07 | reverse complement strand
CTTAAGCCCTAAGCTGGGGTTCCATTCGTTGTCGATGTGGGTGTCGAATGTGGCAGGTCGCCCGTCTGGGTGGCCTCGTCGTTTAAGTTCTTCTCTTGCCCAGGCCGCGCGTGCTGCTTTTTCTCCTTGGCGTCCGAAGTCTTGTTGCTTGGCTAACTCCAGTGGCGCTACCGGGTCTTCGGTGTGGGTGTAGAGCCACCAGTCCATGGTGATGCGCTGATGCTCATCGAACATGCCACGATGATTGCCTGCTAAGTCTTTGAGCTGTTTGTTGATGCCACCTTCCAGCAGGTTCGTGGTGGCTTTTAAATCCTGTGTGACACCTTCAGGCGGGTCAAGGAAGGTAAATAATTGTCCTGCGTGGATGAGCTTTTCCAAACGCTTTAGAGCCCTGCGGGCGTTGCGGTGGGTGTACCACCATTTCTGGTTAGCGCTGACCCATTTCGGCACTTGGCCTGCCGGTATAGCACTGCGGTAGGTTCGCTCTTTAAGCCAATCAGCAAAGGTAATACGGGTGTGGTGGACTGCAGCTGTAAACCGCGCAGCATCGTCGGGATTGCGTACTTGGACAAGCATGTAGCCCAGTTTCCGGATTGCTTTATGCGCTGGGTGAATCGGGTTGCGGCTGATATCAGCAAAAGTGTTGCGTTGGACGTGAACTAGGCAGCGCTGGATGGCAACGTCGGGCCATTTAATGCGCAGTGCCTTGAGCGCTCCACCTGCCCCGTCGGTGGTGACGATGAGTGGTTGCGCGATTTTGTCGAGCAGTTTCAGGTACTCGTATGAGCTTTCACGCAGGCACCAGTGCCAGGCGATGACGTGTGTTTCGGTGCAGGCTACCAGCAGGCATTTCTTGTGGAAATAGGTGCCGTCGATAAAGACCTGGTCATAAACACGATAGGGGTCAGTAGACGTGGGCACGGTGATAAACCACAGCAGCTTGAACCACCGGGTCAAAGTCCGCCTTGTTACCCCAAGGCGTTTGGCTAAATGGTCTGCAGATTCGCCGGAAAGAATCCAGTCAATAAAGATTTTGAAGTGCCGAATCTCGCTGGTGTGTGCGCGGGCATTAATCGATGAAACGTTGCACTGAGGACACAACCAGCGCTGGGTTCCTGCCGCGGTTTTGCCGTTCTTAACCAGTCCGTGGCCGCACATGTCACACGACGGCCGATTCCTATTAGCCATAGGAATTGGCCTTACCGCACCAGCAGCAGTACCCCTATCACAGACCTAGGACTATCCAGTGTTGATTTCACAGATCGGGC
>NZ_KV816288.1:0-41779 GCF_001814395.1 Corynebacterium sp. HMSC059E07 | reverse complement strand
TGGAAGAAAAGCGGTAGGTGTCTTTGGGGCGGGTATCACGGTAGGCGATGGAGTCATCCAGGGTTTTACAGATGTCGCGGACTTTGCGTCTGATTTGGCTGCGGGTAGGAAAAGCCTGATTCGCCTTGGTGGGGGTGAAGAAGTCGGCCAGGATGGTGTCGATAAAATCCAGGGTTTCATCCGTCAGGGCTGTCAGGGCTGACATGGGCTGATCAATAGCAATCAAGGACTCGATGTCGAGCAGGCACAAGGTGTCTTGTATGGCTTTGACTTTCGGCAGGCTATCAAGGCGGTGGATAGCACGCAGACCTGCTTTGATGTGACCTTCTGGCAGTGACCAGGCAGCCACCAAGCTTAAAGCGGTGGTGTTGATATCAGCCTGCAGGCTGGGCATAGCTGCAACCCAGGTGTTGTAGATAGCGCGGCGGGCTGCCGCACGGGCTATAGCGTGTGGATTATTCGGATTCGTTATTGAGAAGAAAAAGGTAGGTGGGCGTGTGACAGTGGTGGTCATGGAAGTCTCCCCCGAGACTGATTCTATTTTAGAAGCTGTGTTCTAATAGTAATTCTAGTACCACATGACCTGTATGGCCATGGGCAGTGGTAAATTAATGTCAAGTCGTTACTATAAACGGGGGTAGCGGCACCATGTTAGCCAGGAGGTTCGATAGGGCGTAGTAGGGGGGGGAGAAAACAATCAAATCCCCACGCGCGTTGTTGGCGGCACGTGGGGCGTGGGGATCTACTGGGCGTCGGAAAGCGCGTAGGCAGCGCCAGCGCTTGCGGCGGTGACGGCCAGGACTGCCGGCCAGGAGCCAATCTTCTTAGCCAGCGGGTGAGAGAGGCCAAACGCGCCGGTGTATAGAGCAGCCAGGCCGGCCGTAGTGGCTGGGTTCGTCTTAGCCCACCAGCTGCGTCCGGCCCAGACGCCAGCGGCGGCGAGCACTACGCCGCCAAGCGGGCGGATTCCAGTTTCCCGAGCTGTGAGCCAACCGCCAATGAGACCCAGAGAGACGGTCGCGGCCGTCGATACGTCCTGTGGTTTCTTGATGTCAATCATTCCCATGCGCTTCAGTTTAGGCCGCCTGCATGGGCGGTGGCTAGACTTCCCTCCATGAATCACGCAGCAACGCCCACGTCAGAAAAGCAAGCTTGGCTCGCCATGGCGGCGCTGTCACTCGGCTTTTTCATGTCGTTGCTCGACCAATCCATGATTGCCGTTGCGCTTCCCGACGTCCGTCGTGAGTTCAACGCCGACGTCAATCAGGTGCTGTGGGTCTCCGCCATCTATTTGCTCGCCGTGGTCGTGCCCCTCCTGTTTACTGGAAGGCTAGGGGATATTTACGGGCAGAAGCGAATGTTTCAGCTCGGCAACGGACTCTTTGGCCTTGGTGCACTGCTTTGTGCGCTGGCGCCATCCGTAGAGTTTCTCATCGCCGCGCGGTCGCTACAAGGTCTAGGTGCCTCCATTCAGATGCCGCAGACCATGGCGGTGATCAACCGTGTTTTCCCTCGTGAGCGGCGCGGCCGTGCGCTGGGTGCCTGGGGCGTGGTGGGTTCGCTGGCCACTCTTGCTGGACCGCTTGTGGGAGGCTTCGTCGTAGCCGCGTTTGGGTGGCAGGCGGTCTTTTGGATCCACATTCCCATTGTCATTGCAGCGATTGTCCTTTCCGGCCTGTGGGTGCCTGCCTTGCCGACGGCGACCGGAAGGATTGATTTCGTGTCGGTAGGGGCGTCGTTTGTCGCGTTGACCTGCTTCGTCTTTGCGGTGCAACAAGGGCCAGAGACTGGCTGGCCGTGGTGGATTTGGACCCTCCTCGTCGCCGGAATTGTCGGCATGGCTATCTTCGTGCGCCTGCAATCATCCCGTGGGGCGGCAGCGCTCGTTCCGCTTGGGTTGTTTAAGGACCGTAACTACTCCGTGGGCACGGTGGCCATCGTGTCCATGGGCTTTATGGCTGCGTCGATGATGATTCCGATCATGATGTGGTTGCAGGTCGAGGAGGGGATATCGGCGGGAGATGCCGGAATGATCGTTACGCCGATGGCTCTGGTTTCTTTGTGCGTGTCACCACTAGCGGGCATTTTGGCAGATAGGCTGCATCCGCGACTACTAGCGCTCACGGGATTCGGCATCTTGATTGCCACTTTCGCCGTGCTGTGGTTCCTCATGCATGCGGGTGTTTCGGGGTGGTGGCTGAGCCTGCCATGTGCGGCCTTGGGGGCGGGACAGTCCTTTATTTGGGGATCCAATGCCGCGACGACGATGCGCGATATTGATGCACATCTCATGGGAGCTGCTTCCGGTGTCTATAACACATCGCGACAGGTGGGCTCGGTGATTGGTGT
Organism: Corynebacterium sp. HMSC059E07; assembly: GCF_001814395.1. Classification (NCBI taxonomy): domain Bacteria; kingdom Bacillati; phylum Actinomycetota; class Actinomycetes; order Mycobacteriales; family Corynebacteriaceae; genus Corynebacterium; species Corynebacterium sp. HMSC059E07. The sequence continues at coordinate 39,430 of NZ_KV816288.1, read as the reverse complement.
GGCCGGCGTATCAGCAGTCATGCAGGTCGCCGGCGCGGCGGACTCTCTGGTCGCTATCGTTGCGATCCTTTTCGTCGGGTGTATTGCTTCGCTCTTCTTCCGGGATACCCTGCACGCTGATGTGGAGACTGCGAGCCAATAGGGAAGCGAGTAGATTGGATGTCATGCGTCTTGCTGTACTGACATCCGGTGGTGATTGCCCCGGTCTGAATGCTGTTATCCGCGCGGTCGTTCGCACCGCATCCAACGAGTTCGGCGATACGGTCGTCGGCTACGAGGACGGCTGGGTTGGTCTGATGGAAGACCGACGCCGTGACCTTTATGACGACGCTGAAATTGACCGCATCCTCCTTCGCGGCGGAACCATCCTTGGTACTGGCCGCCTCCACCCAGATAAGTTCAAGGCTGGGCTGGACACCATCAAGGCCAATATGGCCGATGCTGAGGTTGATGCGCTCGTCGCCATTGGCGGCGAGGGAACTCTCAAGGGTGCTAAGTGGCTTTCTGACAACGGTATCCCAGTTGTCGGCGTGCCAAAGACCATCGATAACGACGTCAATGCAACGGACTACACCTTCGGTTTCGACACGGCCGTGTCCGTGGCCACCGATGCGATTGACCGCCTCCACACCACTGCTGAGTCCCACAACCGCATCCTCATCGTGGAGGTCATGGGCCGCCACGTTGGGTGGATTGCGCTGCATGCAGGCATGGCCGGCGGCGCGCACTACACGGTCATCCCTGAGGTTCCATTCGATATCGCAGATATCACCAAGGCGATGGAACGCCGCTTCCAGATGGGTGAGAAGTATGGCATCATCTGCGTCGCCGAAGGAGCACTTCCCAAGGAAGGCACCATGGACTTCGAAGCGGGCGGTGTCGATCAGTTTGGTCACCAGACCTTCAACGGAATTGGTCAGGTCATCGGCGATGAGATCAAGAAGCGCACTGGTTACGACGTGCGCACGACGGTCCTCGGCCACATCCAGCGCGGCGGCACGCCGACGGCGTATGACCGCGTCCTGGCAACCCGTTACGGCACCCACGCCGCCCGTGCTGCGCACAATGGTCAGTCCGGAATGTGCGTCGCCCTCCACGGTGAAAACATCGATCTCGTCCCGCTCGAGGATGCCGTGGGCAAGCTGAAGGTGGTTCCGGCAAAGCGTTATGCCAACGCGCAAGCCCTCTTTGGTTAAACGCCGTGACAAGGTCGCCCATAGTTAATAAAGGTTTCGATGACAAGCGTATTAGCTTTCCTTGCTGAGCAGCCGGTCCTGTTGGTGTTTTTGCTGATTGGCATCGGCATGGCGCTCGGCGGCATCAAAACCCGGGGAATTAGCTTAGGGGCGGCCGCCGTTCTCTTCCTTGGTATTGCTTTTTCGGCCGCCGCCTCCGCCATTGGTGTGGAGGCCTCCGTACCTCCCATTCTGGGAATGCTCGGGTTGGTGCTCTTTGCCTTTGGCATTGGCAATAATTCTGGGGTGTCCTTCTTTAAGTCGCTGAAAACCGCGACGGGCCCAGTGCTGTCGATGATTGGAGTCTTCATCGTCGCGGCGCTTGCCGCGTGGGGGTTGGGCACTTATGTCTTTGGGCTATCGAATGCCACCATCGCGGGTACTTTTGCCGGCGCTGTGACGAATACCCCCGCGTTGGCGGCGGCGTCGGAAGCTACGGGTGATCCCGGCGCAGCAACCGTGGGCTACGCGGTTTCTTACTTATTCGGCGTCATCGGCATGCTCGCGGCCACGGTGCTCGTGCTTCGCGACGCCGGGAATGACGACGACACCCTGTCACCCGTCACGCGCCAGCACATGCAGATTTTGAGAGAAATCGCGGTGGCAGAGATTGCAGACATCGGCAACGGGGAAGTGCAAGTGACCCGCCTGCGGCGCGTCGGCAGCAATGATATCGTCCTGCCGAAGTTTTTCGATGTGTTGCACCCAGGTGATGTGGTCACGCTCGTCGGTGCCCCGGAAGATCTGGACAATATCATTGAGCGCGCTGGCCGTGAATCCCCGCAGATCCTCAACGATGACCGCCACGAGCTAGACTTTCGTCGCATTACTATCTCCGAGCACAGCTTGGCTGGCCTGACTATTGCGGAGCTGAACAACCAGCTGTCTGACCGGTGGGGCGCGCGCATTTCGCGCGTTCGCCGTGCGGACAACGATCAGGTTGCTATCCCCGAACACATCGTGGAGCTGGGAGATCGCGTGCGCGTCGTGGGCTCAAAGAAGTCGCTGCGCGAGATCTCAAACTTTCTTGGGGATTCTTCGCAAGGCCTAACCGATATCAACCCCGTATCCCTCGGCCTCGGCTTGGCCCTTGGCATCTTTGTAGGGCATATCGATATCCCGCTTCCGGGCGGATCTTCCTTCAACCTCGGTACTGCCGCCGGCGTTCTCATCGTCGCGTTGGTCATGGCGCGGATTGGGCGAATCGGCAATACAGTGACCGCATTGCCGCACTCAGCCAACACGATTCTTTCCGAGCTCGGACTGTTGCTCTTCTTGGCCCAAGCCGGAACGAATGCGGGCGGGGAGATCGCCGGTGCCTTTACAGGCGGCGCGTGGTGGAAGATTCTTCTCCTTGGCATCATCATCACAACGCTGGTCGCATTCGGGTTTGCCTTTGTGATGCGCCGATTCCTGCGCGTCGGCGCTACAAAGACGGCGGGTGCTATGGCCGGAGCTCAGACTCAACCGGCAGTTCTCGCTTTTGTGAATAATCGGACGAGCACTGATCAGCGTGTGTCCTTGGGCTATGCCATGGTGTATCCAGCGGCCATGATTGCCAAAATTCTTATTACGCACGGCATCACCTTGTTGGGTTAGGCGGTTGCGCACGGTGTCGCGTTAACATACTAAGATGGCACGCATGACTGCTGCGATGTATGACCTGATGGACTACGACGAGGTCCTGGAAAAGTTCGAACCCGTAATGGGCATGGAAGTTCACGTGGAGCTCAATACGGAAACCAAGATGTTCTCCACCTCGCCCACGAACTTCAACGCAGCCCCCAATTCCAACGTGGACCCGGTTTCGCTGGGTCTGCCCGGAGCATTGCCGGTGGTGAATTCAAAGGGCGTGGAAGGCGCCATCAAGATCGGTCTGGCGCTGAACTGCAAGATTGCGGAATCGTCGCGCTTTGCCCGCAAGAATTACTTCTACCCGGATCAGCCGAAGAACTATCAGATCTCTCAGTATGATGAGCCGATTGCATACGACGGCTACCTTGACGTCGTTCTCGATGACGGCACCGAGTGGCGCGTAGAGATTGAGCGCGCCCACATGGAAGAGGACACCGGAAAGCTCACCCACTTGGGTGGCGCGGACGGCCGCATCCATGGCGCGACCTCCTCGCTGGTGGATTGCAACCGCGCGGGCATTCCGCTCATCGAGATTGTGACCAAGCCGATTATTGGCGCCGGTGAGCGTGCCCCCGAGGTTGCCCGCGCCTATGTGTCCGCACTGCGCGAGCTCGTCGCGGCGCTGGGGGTCTCCGATGCCCGCATGGATCAGGGTTCGATGCGCGTGGATTCCAACGTGTCACTGCGCCCGGTGGGCCAGGAAGAGTTCGGCACGCGTACCGAAACCAAGAACATCAACTCCCTGCGCTCGGTCGAGCAGGCGGTGCGTTTTGAGATGCAGCGCCAGGCGCAGGTGCTTGTCGACGGTGGCGAGATCGTCCAGGAAACCCGCCACTACCAGGAAACGGATGGCTCGACCTCGAAGGGCCGCCCGAAGGAGACCGCGGAGGACTACCGCTACTTCAACGACCCGGATCTGCCGCCGGTGATTGTCTCCCGCGAGTGGGTTGAGGAGATCCGCCAAACCCTGCCGGAGATGCCGTGGATTCGCCGCGCCCGCATCCAAGAGGAATGGGGCCTGAAGGACGAGGAGATGCGCGATCTGGTCAACGCTGGCGCGCTCGATCTCATTATCGAAACCGTGGATGCCGGCACCAGCCCGGATGAGGCCCGCTCTTGGTGGGTTTCTTACCTGACCGGTAAGGCTAATGAGGCGGGCGTTGAGCTGAGCGCCCTCGATATCACCCCGGCTCAGGTCGCGCGCGTGGTCGAACTGGTCAAGGAAGGCAAGCTGACCACCAAGCTTGCTCGTAAGGCGGTCGACGGTGTCCTCGAAGGCGAGGGGGATGTCGACGAGGTCGTCGCCAAGCGCGGGCTCGAGGTCGTGCGCGATGACGGCGCAATCGAGAAGGCCGTTGATGATGCCCTGGCAGCCAACCCGGACATCGTGGAGAAGTACAAGGCCGGCAACAAGAAGGTCACCGGCGCCATCGTTGGTGCGGTCATGAAGGCCACCCAGGGTAAGGCTGACCCGGGACAGGTCAACAAGCTGATTGCGAAGAAGCTCTCTTAATTGGTATAAATTTCCATTAGGCGAGGTCAGGCGGCTGCGGGGTACCGTGGTCGCCATGACTATTTCTACTAAAGCACTCCAAAAGACAGGCCCAAACGAACCTTTTAAGGTTGTGACCATCCAGCGCCGTGACCCGCGCGCCGATGACGTCGTCATTGACATCAAGGCTGCGGGCATCTGCCACTCGGATATCCACACCATTCGCAATGAGTGGGGTGAGGCGCACTTCCCGCTGACCGTGGGCCACGAGATCGCGGGCGTGGTTTCCGCCGTGGGGGAGGACGTCACCAAGTTCCAGGTGGGGGACCGCGTCGGCGTGGGCTGCCTGGTGAATTCTTGCGGCGAGTGCGAGCAGTGCCAAGCTGGAATGGAGCAGAACTGCCTTAATGGTGGTGTGGGCACCTATAATTCCACCGACGTCGACGGCACGATCACCCAAGGTGGTTATGCGGAGAAGGTCGTGGTGAACCAGGATTTCGTCCTGCGTATTCCGGATGCCCTTGACTTCGATGTCGCCGCGCCCTTGCTGTGTGCCGGCATTACCACCTACTCTCCGCTGGCTCGCTGGGACGTCAAGGAAGGGCAGAAGGTGGCCGTCGTGGGCCTCGGCGGTTTGGGGCACATGGGCGTGCAGATTGCCGCTGCCAAGGGCGCGGATGTCACTGTCATCTCGCGCACCTCGCGCAAGGCTGAGGAGGCCGCGAAGCTGGGCGCGAACCGTACGCTCGCCACCACCGAAGAAGAGGACTTTTTCAAAAAACACCGCGGGGAGTTCGACTTCATCCTCTCCACGATTTCCGCCGAGTACAGCCTCGAGGACTACCTGCGGATGCTCAAGCCGCGCGGCATCATGTCTGTCGTGGGGCTGCCGCCGGAGGCCCTTCCATTGCGCCTCAACCGCCTGGTAGGCGGCGGCAAGGTGCTCACCGGCAACAACATCGGCGGCATCGCCGAAACCCAGGAAATGCTGGACTTTTGTGCCGAGCACGGCCTGGGAGCGGTCATTGAGAAGGTCGGCGTCGATGACGTCGATGCCGCCTATGAGCGCGTCGTTGCGGGTGATGTGAAGTTCCGATTCGTCATTGATACCGCTACGTTTGCCGAGCATTAAGAGGTGAGCCGCCTCATGCTTTAGCGGCCATTGGAGCAAGCTCTCCACGGCCGCACACCTGTTTTCCTGTCAGGATGGAGTACCGTGGTAGTAGTGTGCCGCCGTACTCCATCAAAGGTATGGCGCGTTTTTATGCGCTAGCCATTAAGCATAAAGAGAAGAAACTAGAAAACAGATAGGAAAACGTGTCTTATAAAAACGTCGTAGGCATCGCTTTGTCCTTCATTGGCTTGCTCGTGGGTGCGGGCTTTGCCACGGGACAGGAAGTTGTCCAGTACTTTACGTCCTTCGGTATTCCCGGCATGTGGGGAATCCTGGTTGCCGGTTTGGTCATGACCCTTGCCGGTACAGTCTTTCTTCAACTAGGAAGCTACTTCCACGCCAGCGAACACAACCAAGTCTTCCGTAACATTACTCACCCGATCATCTCGCGCATTCTTGATGTTGCGGTGATTCTCACGCTGTTTGCGGTGGGCTTTGTCATGCTGGCAGGTGCTGGCTCCAACATGGAGCAGCAGTTCGGTTGGCCTGCCTGGGTAGGTTCGTTGCTCATGCTCGTGCTTGTCATGGTTACGGGTATGTTCGACGTAGACAAGGTCTCCCAAGTTATCGGCCTTTTGACCCCGACCATCATCATCGCCGTTCTTTTCGTGGGCACCTATACCTTGCTGCACATGCCGGAGAGCGTTGATGCGGCGATTAGCGCCTCTGAAGCGATTGAGTCCCCGATCTCGAATTGGTTGGTCTCCGCGCTGAACTACAACGGCCTCGCCCTCATTCTGGCTGTATCGATGTCCTTGGTGATCGGTGGCGATAACATCAGCCCGCGCGAGGCCGGCGTTGGTGGCATCGTAGGCGGCGCGGTGTACGCGGTGCTCATGGGTATCGCTGGTTTCTCCTTGCTGATGAACGCGGAGAATGTGGGAGATTCAGATATTCCGATGCTGACCCTAGTGGACAACGTTCACCCAGTCCTTGGCGTTATCATGGCAGTCATCATCTACCTGATGATCTTCAACACGGCCATCGGCATGTTCTATGCGCTGGGTAAGCGTTTGTCCTCCGGCAACGAGTCCAAGTACCGCATTATCTTTATCGCCGGCTGCCTTGCAGGTTTCGCGGTTTCCTTCGCCGGCTTCAAGGCGCTCATGCAGTATGTGTACCCGGTTCTGGGCTACATGGGCATCGTCCTCGTCGTCATCCTGGTGGTTGGATGGCTGCGCTCCCTGGGCAAGATCAAGGATGAAGGCTTGCGCCGCGAGCGCATCCGCGCCCTGCTTCACCTGAAGCTGCACCCCGATTCGGAATATGACGCAGCGCGTTACGACGATGAGATTGGTCAGCAGATCGCCGATTCCAACATGGATGATGAAGCCCTCTTTGAGGATCTCGTCTCCGATGTGGTCGATGAGCTGGATGCGGACGAGGAGCTCGACTTCGACAAGGAAGAGTGGGAAGAAAACCGCAACGATCACTCCTATTACACCGAGCGCGACGCCGTGGAGCAGGACCGCAGCGACGAAGAGATCAAGGCCTGGGTGGAAGAAACCGGCGCGGTGGGAGACCCCGCTGAGGATGAAGACCTCCCCGAGGACTCACAGAAAAATTAGTGGAGCAAGAGCTTCGCTGTTAGTGCAAACATGACACAGCCGATGACGATGTTGACGACGCGCCACGTCGTCGGCTTGGCCAGCACGTGGGAGAGCTTGTAGGCGCCAAAGCCCAAGGAGGGGAACCACACTGCGCTGGCCATGATGGCGCCGGCTGCGAACACCCAGCGCTGGTCGCCATACTGGTTTGCGATGGAGCCCAGCATGACCAGCGCGTCGACGTAGGCCAAGGGGTTGAGCCACGTCAGCGCCAATGCCCCAAGGACGGGCTTGACCCAGGAATTCGAGCGCATGCGGGGGCGAATTTTGGTGAGCACGGAGGTGCTCGGTGCGCCCGTATTGCCCGCGTTATCATCAACTACTTGGGCCACTGGTGCGGTTTCCTCAATGACAAGCGCTTCCTGTTCCTTCTTGAAGGCATCGCGGAAGCACGTGAAGCCGAAGTAGATGAGGTAGGCCGCGCCGAGGTACTTCACTACGACGAGCGCGGTGGGGAAGCGCTCCACAAGGACGCCGACACCTGCGGTGCCGCCGGTGATCAGGATGACGTCGGAAAGCAAGCATGCCAGCAGGATGGGTCCGACATGGTCGCGTTTAATACCCATCTTGATGATGTAGGCATTCTGCGGTCCGATGGCGATGATGAGGGACAGGCCCAGCGCAAATCCTGCGAGCAATACTGACATGGCTTCTAGTGTGCGTATAACGACATATGAAGTCCAGTTAAATGTTCTACATCTGGTTTAATATTGCTTCATGAACCCGCTGCATACCGAAACACTGCTGGCCATCATCGATGAAGGTTCCTTCGAGGGTGCCGCGGCTGTGTTGGGAATCACTCCCTCGGCCGTGAGCCAGCGCATCAAGGCACTGGAGGTATCGACGGGCCGCATACTCCTGCGCCGCGGGACCCCTGTCACCGTGACTGAGGCGGGGGAGATCGTCGCCCAAGCCGCGCGGCGCATGGCGCTGGTCCAGGCGGAAGCGGATGCGCGGCTTACTGAGCGGTTGTCCCGCGTGCCACTGACCGTTGCCATCAACTCGGATTCCCTGGCCACGTGGTTTCGTCCTGTAATCCAGCGCACCGCCGAGCGCGGTGCGGCGGCGCTGCGTATCCGCATCGAAGATGAGGCCCGCACGCTCGCAATGCTGCGCCGCGGCGACGTTCTGGGAGCTGTGACTCGCGAGCAAACGCCAGTCTCTGGCTGCGAATCCACGTATCTCGGCACCATGCGCTATTTTGCCGTCGCCGCGCCGGAGCTGGCGGAGACCTTTGAGGACTGGGAGACGCTGCCGATCGTGGGCTTCGGGCCGAACGACGCCACGTTGGATGACGCCATGCGTGAGCGCTTCATCGACTCCCACGTCCTGCGCGCACGGGTATCTCAGATTCCCTCCTCGGAGAGTTATGTGGAGGCGGTGCGCTACGGTTTGGGCTGGGGCTTGGTGCCACGCCTGCAGGCCCAGCCATTGCTGGAGTCCGGGGAGCTGGTGCTTCTCGACGACTTCCCGCTCGACATCGACCTCTACTGGCAACGCTGGCGGCTGGAGTCGGAGTTGCTTGCCGACCTCACCGAAGACGTCTTAAACGCTGGCCATGCGGTTTTAGCTTCGCGCCGCGCCGGTAAAGATGCACCATAAGGGTGCTGCGCTGCCTTAAGTTGGAGGTATGAGCGATAAAACTCCTGATAAAGCCACCAACTTTGATGACGATATCCCGACTTACACGGGCAAAGACTCCGTGAAGGACAGCACCCCCGCGGAAGCTGCGGCCGAAAAGCCGAAGAAGAGCAGCCTCTTCCAGCGCCCGGGGCGCGCCGAGCCGCAGGTGATCAAGCCAAAGAAGACTGAAGAGCCCGCCGTTGAGGCCGAACCCGAGGCGAAGACCGAAACCTTTGATAGCGCCTCCAAGGAATCCCTGTCTTTCGACAGCTCTGCCGCTGATGCTGAAACTACTGCTTTCCCACGCGCGAAGGCGACGGCAGGAACCGAAACGGAAACGACTGCAATGCCAGTGGCTGAGGCTGATGAAGAGCCCAGCGCCGTTGCCGTGGCTGACCCTGCGGCTGAGCCAGTCACCGCAACCGAGGCGGAGGCTGTAGAAGAAAAACACTCGTCGGCTCGCCGAGGCACCATTGACTTTGGTCTGCTTTTCGTGCGCCTGGCGCTCAGCGTTTACCTGCTCGTGGCGGGTGCTTCGACCTTCTTCAAGCTCGGCGGCAACGAGGGGCTGTCAGGCTTGGAGAACGAGTTCAGTGAGTACACCATGGCGGCGGCCTTGGCCATCGGCGTGCCCACCGTTCAGCTCATTGCCGGTGCCTTCCTGCTTCTGGGTCTAGTTACACCGCTGGCGGCCATGTTCGGCCTTATCGTCACAGGCTTCTCCGCTATTCACGGCCTCAACGCCTCCGGTGCTGGGTTGGATGTCTTTGCCTGGAATGAGAGCGTCTGGCTGGGTCTGGTGCTCTTTGTTATCGCTGTGGCCCTGCAGTTCACCGGTCCGGGATTCATCTCCCTTGACTTCAATCGCTCCTGGACCCGTCGCCCACTGGCAACCTCGTGGGTCTTTGTCGTCATTGGCGTTGCCGCGCTCGTGGCCATCTGGTGGTTTGGAGCTGGCGTCAACCCGTTGAGCTAAGAGTTTTAGCGCCTACTTAAGCTCCCAGCCTGCAGTTATACACCAACTGTTGTTGTTTTCCATTGCGTAAAGTAAGTTGGTTTCCGTAATGGAAAACAATGACTTTGGTGCCGCAGGAGGGGAGCTTTAGTTTTGTCCGATCAGGATGTTCGAGAAGCACTCGCATTTGAGGAGCAACAACAGCTAGCCGCGGCGAAGCGGCCGCCTATCTGGCTGAGCTTGCTCGCATCGGCTGCTTACGGCGCGTGGTTTGCCTACATGTGGATCAAGGATGACGTCCATCCTCTCGTTCTTGTTGGTGGACTGCTTCTTGTACTCGGGCTCTTGGTGAGTCTTGCCTTCTTTTACCGCACGGGGGTGCGGGATTCGATGCGTCAGAAGGTTGATCCGCACGCCTCCAGGAATGTGACCTGGCGCTTCTACGCAGGATTGGGGTTTATGATGCTGCCGGCACTGTTCAATCCCTTTGTTGAAGGGCACGTTATTGCCTCGTGCATCGCAGGTGTGCTGTGCAGTTTGTCGGTCTTTTGGACGTTGCACACCGGTGCGCTGAATAGGATGCCGCGATGAGTGAGCTCGATCCGATAATCCACCCGCTCAACCGCTTTAAGATTTGCGCCACGCTCAATGCCTTTGGCGCCACACAGGGTGGGGACGTCAACCGTGAGATGAAATTCGCTATGTTGCGCGATCGCACGGAGCTTTCCGACGCCTCCCTGTCCAAGCAGCTCGGAGCGTTAGAACAAGCCGGCTACGTGACTCGCTTCCGCGAATATGGCACCAGCCGTGCTAAGGACTCGGTGTGGGTCGCATTGACTGAGCACGGCAAGATTGCCTTCGACGGTCACTTGGCAGCACTCAAGGATTTAGCTGAGGGCTGAGTTGGGCGCATGGTATGGCGTCGCTGAGGTGCCAATGTTGCCAAAGTTTTCCCTCGCGCTGCAGTGGCGGCGCACAACTTTGTCAGAACGGGCAGTTTTGCGTTTCGGGGCTTAGTTGGTTTGGGCCGCAGCGAGTTCGGTTTGTGGCTTGCCTGCTTGGACCTTGAGGCAGATGGCGTAGAGAATCCAGCTGAGTAGTGCCAGCCACACGAAGTCATCGACCAAGAACTTCTGGTACAGCGGCATCGCGTGGACATCGATGCTATCGCCGAACCACCACTTCGGCGGAACGGTCAGCAGCATGCCTGCCCAAGCCGCGAGAACAGCCAGCAAGCTGCCAGCGACCCAGGTGGAATTCCGCCAGGACCATGCGCGGTAGACCAGAACCGGCACGATGAGCGACAGCCACACCCAGTGGTGTGACCACGAGACGGGGGAGATGAGCAACATGATGGTGGCGGTGGTGAGGTGGGCGTCGACAAGCAGGCCGCGCCGCATCTGAGCCAGGATGAGTGCGGAGCCGAGGCCGATGACCGTGAGCGCAGCCACGAGCCACAGCACGTTGATGAGCATACCGTTGTTATCCATGGCCTCTTGGGAGGTGAAGAGTCGCTGGATGACACCCTTGAGCGAGGAATTGGACTGATAGTCCGTAGCCACGCCGAAGTCTGCGCCCTTGCCCATATCGAGAAGCTTCGAGCTGAAGAATTCGACAAAGGCCTCCCAGCGGTAGGCCGCGGCCAACAGCGTAGCCACGACAGTGGAGGCGAAGGCCGTGAGGATTGGCTTCCACTCGCGGCGCAGCAGGAAGTAGAGCAGCATGGCCAACGGGGTGATCTTGATGGCTGCCGCGAGGCCTATCAGCCAGCCTTGCGGGAGCTTGCGTTTGCGGGGGACGAGATCGAAGATGACCAACGCCATGATGACGATGTTGATCTGCGCAAAACCGTTGTTGAGGCGGATGGGTTCAAAGAACATCGCCGCGGCCCACGCGATCGCCACGGTGGGCCACAGGTGAGGCACCTTGAGTGCACGGAAGATCGCGTAGAGGCAGGCGAAGATCAGCGCATCCGAGAGGACGATCATGATATCGCCCGCCAGGGCGTCACTCATCCAATCAAAGGCTGTCAGCGGCACCATGACCAGTGCCCCGAAGGGCGGGTAGATAAAGGGGAGCGCCAAATCCCCGGCGTACATGGGCTCCGAGTAGACCGAGCGGCCCTCCATGAAGGCGCGCACGCCCTCACGGTAAATGATCATGTCCACAGGGTAGTCCGTGTGGAGGACGTGGCGGATGACGCCCACCAGGCCAATGATGAGCCCGGCGGCGGTCAGGAGTGTGCGCCTTGCGGCGTTAGTGGCGAAATTCATCGCCCCATACTCTAATTGACGTAGCCATCCACCACGCGCACCGCACCACGGTCAGCGGAGGTGGCCATGTTGGCGTAGGCGCGCAGTGCCTTGGTGACTGGCCGGTTTCGCTCTTTCGGCGTCCAGGGCTTCTCGCGCTGCTCCTCGGTGTCGCGGCGGCGTTCCAAGACTTCTTCGTCCACATCGAGAGTGAGCTGGCGCTCGCGGATGTTGATGGTGATGGGGTCACCGTTTTCCACTAAGCCAATGAGGCCGCCGTGGGCAGCTTCGGGGGAGATGTGGCCGATGGACAGGCCGGAGGTACCGCCGGAGAAGCGGCCATCGGTAATCAAGGCGCAGGCCTTGCCCAAGCCAGAACCCTTGAGGAAGGAAGTCGGGTGCAGCATCTCCTGCATGCCGGGACCGCCCGCGGGGCCCTCGTAGCGGATGACGATGACATCGCCAGGCTGGACCTCCTTTTTCAGGATGATGGATACGGCCTCCTCCTGGGATTCCACCACGCGGGCTGGGCCGGTAAAGGTCCACAGTTCCTCGTCAACGCCGGCAGCCTTGACGATGGCCCCGTTGGGGGCGAGGTTGCCGCGCAGGACAACGAGGCCGCCGTCGGAGGAGAAGGCATGCTCGGCGTCGTGGATGCAGCCGTTGGAAGCGTCAGTATCCAGCTCATCCCAGCGGTTGGACTGGCTGAAAGGCTCGGTGGTGCGCACGCCGCCGGGGGCGGCGAAGAAGAGCTCGCGGGCAGCGTCGGTAGCCTTGCCGCCGCGGATATCCCACTCGTCGAGCCACTCCTCAGCGTTGTCGTAGAGGGCGGTATGGACCTTGAGGTTCAAGTGGCCGGCGCGGCGCAGTTCGCCCAAGATGGCAGGGATGCCGCCGGCGCGGTGCACATCCTCGATGTGGTAGGTGCCGTTGGGCGCCACCTTGGACAGGCAAGGCACGCGGTAGGAGATCTCGTTGATGTCCTCGAGGGTGAAGTCCACCTCGCCCTCCTGCGCGGCGGCCAGCGTGTGGAGGATGGTGTTGGTGGAACCACCCATAGCCATGTCCAGCGCCATGGCATTGGTGAAAGCTTCCTTGGTGGCGATGGAGCGCGGGAGAACGGCGTCGTCTTCTTCGCCGTAGTAGCGCTGGCACATCTCGACGATGGTGCGGCCTGCTTGTTCAAAGAGAGCGCGGCGCGCGCTGTGGGTGGCTAGCGTGGTGCCGTTGCCTGGCAGTGCGAGTCCGAGCGCTTCGGTGAGGCAGTTCATGGAGTTGGCGGTGAACATGCCGGAGCAGGAACCACAGGTGGGGCAGGCGGATTCCTCCACGCGGGTTAGGCCCTCGTCGGAGACGGCGTCGCTGGCCGACGCCGTGATTGCCGTAATCAGATCTGTCGGCGCGTGCGCCACGCCATCGACAACAACGGCCTTGCCGGCCTCCATCGGGCCGCCGGAGACGAAGATGGTGGGGATGTTGAGGCGCAGCGCGGCGTTCAACATACCCGGGGTGATCTTGTCGCAGTTGGAGATGCACACTAGGGCGTCGGCAGTGTGGGCGTTGACCATGTACTCGATGGAATCGGAGATGATCTCACGCGAAGGAAGGGAGTACAGCATGCCGCCGTGGCCCATGGCGATGCCATCGTCGACGGCAATGGTGTTGAATTCCTTGGGCACACCGCCGGCTTCGCGCACGGCATCGGCCACGATGTCACCGACGTTCTTGAGGTGGACGTGGCCGGGGACGAACTGGGTAAAGGAGTTGGCAATAGCGACGATTGGCTTGCCAAAGTCACTCTCCTTGGAGCCGGTAGCGCGCCATAGTGCGCGCGCACCGGATGCCTGGCGGCCAACAGTCGTGACTTTGGAGCGGAGCGGGTACATGGTTATTCCTTTAATTCGGGGTGTTTCTTGAGGTACTCGGCGTATTCCTCCTTGGTGAGGAGGACTTGCTGGCCATCTCGGTGGACGATGATGACCTTGTCGTCGGCAGCATCACGGCCTGCAGTCAATGCGTCGGGGATGCGCCCATTGGAAGCGGCGGCAAGGCGGGGGAGGGAGTTGAAGGTCACTCCCGGCAGGTTGAAGTTGTTGCCGCTTGTGGTGCGGGCGTAGGCCCGCGAGCGCTGGAAGCCGATTCCCTTGAAGTCGCCCCACGCGATGTTCTTGGGGCCGCGGAAGCCATAGGTGATGTGGATGCCCTTGCCGTCAACGGTGGTGCGTGCGCGTAGAACCCACCAGATGGCCAGCACCGGGAAGATGAGGACCCAAAAGAGGTACTTCGGAGCCCAGCCAATGCTGAGAAATGCAATGGCGGCGAGGATGCCAATGCCGAGGAGATGTTCGCGGGTGGGCTTGAACGTTTCGGCCGTGGGGTGTTCGGCACGAGTTGATGCGTTCTGCGGGTGTGAGGACGTCATAGTGGGTCATCGTAATTGACTGTGCGGCGCGGTGGCGAACCGCCCCACCTGTGCAATCTCGCAAAATGAGAAAAAGATCCCAAAAATGGGGGTAAATGCCAGCGGTGGTGTTTCTATCAGTGTACAGTTTAGCCCATGATCATTATTCGACTTCACCTCGTAGTAGTACCCGGGCGGCGCGAGCCGTAGCGAGTCCACAAGTGACGTCGACCAGCAAGCGCCCCCGTTACCTTCACACCCAGGAAGGAAAGACGGGGGCGTTAGTCGTTGGATGATCTCTTCACCACCCACCCCACTGAAGGAGCACATCAACCGTGACAGCTTCCACACCGCCACAGCGGGCGCCCGAGCGCATCACGGGCGCACACGCCATTGTCCGCACCCTCGAAGATCTCGGCACCGAGCTTGTCTTCGGCATTCCGGGTGGCGCCGTGCTTCCGCTGTACGACGCCCTCTTTGAATCCACGAAGCTGCGCCACGTGCTCACCCGCCACGAGCAGGGGGCCGGCCATGCAGCCGAAGGCTACGCCCAAGCATCCGGAAAGGTCGGCGTCATGATTGCTACCTCCGGCCCGGGTGCGACCAACCTGGTGACCCCGCTGGCTGACGCTAACCTGGACTCGATTCCCGTCGTGGCAATCACGGGCCAGGTGGGCAGCTCCCTGCTGGGCACCGATGCCTTCCAAGAGGCTGATATCCGTGGCGTGACGATGCCAATTACGAAGCACAACTTCATCGTCACCAAGGCAGAAGATATCCCCGGGGCGATCGCGGCAGCCTTCCATTTGGCCGCCACTGGGCGCCCAGGGCCTGTGCTCGTGGATATTCCGAAGGACGTGCAGAACGCTTATATGGAATATTCGGGCCCAAGGATGCCGGAACTACCGGGGTACAAGCCCACGACTACTCCGCACCCGCGCCAGATTACCCAGGCTGTTCAGCGCATTGCGCGCGCCGAGCGTCCGGTGCTCTACGTTGGCGGCGGCGTCATCAAGGCCGAAGCCTCCCGCGAGCTGCGCGAGTTCGCGGAGCTGACCGGAATCCCTGTGGTGACCACGCTTATGGCTCTCGGTGCCTTCCCGGATAATCACCCGCAGCACATGGGTATGCCCGGCATGCACGGCACGGTGCCGGCGGTCGCGGCCCTGCAGCGGGCGGACCTTATCATCGCCGTGGGCGCACGCTTCGACGACCGCGTGACCGGTGATACGGACACCTTTGCTCCCCACGCCGAGGTGATCCATGCCGACATTGACCCGGCGGAGATCGGCAAAATCCGCGAGGTGGCTGTTCCCATCGTGGGCGATGCCCGCGAGGTGCTTTTGCGACTGACCAAGGCTTATGCCAATGATGCGGAGTTGGATGCCCCGCGAATTGGTCCGTGGATGGAGTATTTGGGGAACATGCAGCGCCGCTTCCCGCGCGGCTTTGAGCCGACGTCAGATGGCCTGCTCAACCCGCAAGAGGTGATCCAAAAACTCAGCTCCATCGTTGGCCCGGAGGCTATCTACTGTGCGGGCGTGGGTCAGCACCAGATGTGGTCGGCGCAGTTCCTCGACTTCGAGCACCCCCGCAGCTGGATCAACTCCGGTGGTGCCGGCACGATGGGCTACGCCGTGCCCGCGGCGCTGGGCGCAAAGGCTGCCTGCCCGGAGCGAGAGGTCTGGGCTATCGATGGCGATGGCTGCTTCCAGATGACGAACCAGGAGCTGACCACCGCGGCCGTGGAAGGCTTTCCCATCAAGGTTGCCGTGATCAATAACGGCAACCTGGGCATGGTGCGCCAGTGGCAGACGCTCTTCTATGACAACAAGTACTCCCACACCAAGCTGCGCGAGCACGACGAGTATGTGCCGGACTTTGTCAAGCTCAGCGAAGCTCTTGGCTGCGAGTCCATTCGCGTCACCACGGCGGAAGAGATTGGCCCGGCGATTGAACGAGCGCGCTCAATTAATGACCGTCCAGTGGTCATTGACTTCATCGTGGGCCAGGATGCCCAGGTGTGGCCGATGATTGGCGGCGGGGCTTCTAACGAGGAAATCCAGTACGCCCTGGGCCTGCGCCCGCTGTTTGATGACAATGAGTCCGCGGCCGAGGAACCGGCCGACATCCACGAATCTCTCGAGGAGGCCGAAAACAATGGCTAAAGACGACATCACCCGACACATCCTCTCCGTTCGGGTTCAGGATATTGAGGGCATCATCTCCCGTGTGACCGGTATGTTCACCCGCCGCGGCTACAACCTCATCTCATTGGTGTCTGCCCGGACCGAGACGGAGGGTATTAACCGCCTGACCATCGTCGTGGATGCCTCCGAGGTCATCATCGAGCAGGTGACGAAGCAGCTCAACAAAATCGTCCCGGTGCTCAAGGTGGTTGAGCTCGAGGAAGAGAACACGATTGCCCGCTCCATCATGCTGGTGAAGGTAGCCGCGGATAACTCTAACCGCCCCCAGGTGGTCGATGCAGTGAACATCTTCCGCGCGCGCATCGTGGACGTATCGCCGGAGTCCGTGGTGGTTGAGGCCACCGGTACCCCGGGCAAGCTGCAGGCGCTTCTCGACGTCCTCGAGCCCTTCGGTATCCGCGAGCTGGTGCAATCTGGCAACGTCGCACTGGGACGCGGCCCGAAGGCAATGGCACCGACGAAATAAAATCTCACAAGGTGGGCAAACCGTCCCAAAGTGTGATACAAATTCAATAGACCGAGTCACTACTGGATGCGTAGTGCGAACGAACCCAAAGAGAAAAGGAACATCAAACATGGCTATTGAGACTCTGTACGAATCTGATGCAGACCTGACCATCATCCAGGGCCGCAAGGTCGCCATCATCGGCTATGGCTCCCAGGGCCACGCCCACGCTATGAACCTGCGTGATTCCGGCGTTGAGGTCGCCATCGGCCTGCGCGAAGGCTCGAAGTCCCGCGATAAGGCTGAAGAGGCTGGCTTCAAGGTTTTCAGCAACGCTGAGGCCGCCAAGTGGGCTGATGTCATCATGCTGCTGGCACCGGATACCTCCCAGGCGGCGATCTTTACAGAGGATATCGAACCGAACCTGGAGGACGGCAACGCGCTGTTCTTCGGTCACGGCCTCAACATCCACTTTGGCCTGATCAAGCCGGCGGAGAATATCACCATCGGCATGGTTGCTCCGAAGGGCCCGGGCCACCTGGTTCGCCGCCAGTTCGTTGACGGCAAGGGCGTTCCCTGCCTGATCGCAACCGAGCAGGATCCGAAGGGTGAGGGGCGCGAGCTGACCCTGTCCTATGCTGCGGCCATCGGCGGTGCCCGCGCCGGCGTTATCCCAACCACCTTCAAGGATGAGACCGAGACCGATCTCTTCGGTGAGCAGGCGGTCCTGTGCGGTGGCGTGGAGTACCTGATCATGAACGGCTTCGAGGTCCTGACAGAAGCTGGCCATGAGCCTGAGATGGCTTATTTCGAGGTCTGCCACGAGCTGAAGCTCATCGTTGACCTCATCGTTGAGGGCGGCATCAAGAACATGAACTACTCCTGTTCCGACACCGCTGAGTTCGGTGGCTACCTCTCCGGCCCGCGCGTCATCGACGCTTCCGTGAAGGAGCGCATGAAGGATGTCCTCACTGATATCCAGGACGGCACCTTCGTCAAGCGCCTCGTCGCCAACGTTGAAGGCGGTAATAAGGAGTTGGAGGAGCTGCGCGCCAAGGTGAACTCCCACCCGATTGAGCAGACCGGCTCCCAGCTGCGTGACCTCATGAGCTGGGTCAAGAATCCGTTGGATGCAACTGCCTAAACTGCGCTTCGACTAAAGAATCCCGTTGGCCACTGGTCAGCGGGATTTCCTTTTGATGTGATGTTCGCACATAAACGGGCATGTTCCCACATTTAGTTGTAGGCTCGGGGCCATGGGTTTCTCTACGCCAAGCTATGACCTTAATGACCTTTTCGCTCGCATCGATCGCGGTGATATTCAGCTGCCCGATTTCCAGCGCTCCTATGCCTGGGATGAAGACCGAATTCGATCGCTGATCGTCACCGTCCTGCGCGGCTACCCGCTCGGTGCATTCATGGCCTTGGATACCCGCAATGAAGCCATGCGCTTTCGGCCACGGCCTCTCGCGGGCGCGCCTAACACGGGGGTGAACCCCGGCCTGCTCCTGCTCGATGGGCAACAGAGGCTCACCACCCTGTATCACTGCTTCCGCGGTGAGGGCTTTGTGGATACCACCGATTTCCGCTCCAAGAAAGTCTCCCGCAAGTACTTCGTGGACCTGCGCAAAGCTACCTCCGAGGACATCATGCCGGATGAAGCTGTCTTCGCCATCAACCAGCACGGCGAACTGCGCTCCCACTTCGCGCCGAACATCGAGGGCACCTTGGATAGTCGCGAGGCCGCAGTGCAGGCGTGCTGCATCCCGGTTTCGGCGTTGCTGAGTGAGGAAGGCACCAGCATGCTCTTCGAGCTCGCCGCTGCCAACGATGGCGCCACCCGTGACGTCGTCGCTGCCTTCAATAACCGGATTCTACGGCCCCTGTCCGGCTACACGGTTCCGATGATTCGCCTCTCCCGCGAGACGGCGAGCTCGGGAATTGGCTCCATTTTCGCTCAGGCTAACTCGGCCGGTTTGCAGATGGACGTCTTCGATCTCCTGACGGCTGTCTTTGCTTCTGAAGATCCGGACTTTCACCTGGCGGAGGATTGGGCAGGCGTCGAGAAGCAGCTGCGTGCCTTCCCCGCGCTCGACGGCATCGGCCGCAACGAGTTCCTTTCGGCAGTTTCGCTGCTGGTGTCCGGGGAGAAGGGGAACGCTGGCGGCCAGCGCGAAGATATCTTGCAGCTGTCACTGAATGAGTACCGCAAGGCCTCGCAAACCCTGGTGATTACTTTCCGTGAGGTCGCTGAGTTCTTGGCCGAGCGCTGCATTCTTTCCCTTGAGCAGGTGCCTTATTCCGAGCAGATCATTCCGCTGGCTGTCATCCTTGCGCGCCTGGCAGAAAAGAAGGGCGTGCTGTCCAGCCAGGACGCATGGGACCGCCTCAACCAGTGGTTCTGGAGCGGCGTCTTTGGTGAGCTTTATGGCTCTTCTGCAGTGAGGCTGCGCGCCGCGCGTGATGTCGATGAGGTCACGGCGTGGGTCGCGGGTGAGACCGAGGATGTCCCGAAGACTGTGCGCGATGCCTCCTTCCGCGAGTCCCGCTTGTTGTCTGTGGGGGAGCACGACGGGGTATGGCACGGCCTCTATGCTCTGCTCATGGCACGCGGCGCGAAGGACTGGCGTACCGGCCGCCCGTTCAACCGCCACAGCTTCGAGGAGCTGCAACCAGGCTTCTTCCCGGTCTTCCCGCTTCGTTGGTGTGAGCGCCACGGCGTCAGCGGTGTGCTCGCCAACTCCGTGCTCAACCGCACGCCGATGGGCAAGCGCACAGAAGTTGTCCTCGACGGGCACTCGCCGGAACGCTACCTGCCGCGCGTGCAGTCGAAGTCAATCATGGAAGACGCCGAGTTCGACAGCGTGCTGGCCTCCCATGACTTAGAGCCGGAGCTGCTGACTGCGAAGACTGCGCATCAGTTCTTTGCCGATCGCCGCGAGCGTTTCGTGGGCATCGTTGAGTACGCGCTCAACAAGAAGGTTGTGCGCGACGTGGATGAGGCGAACCTTTCCGGCGGCGAAGAGGGCCCGCAGGCCTTTGCACGTTAAGGTGTCGTTGCTGGGTGCACTGCGTGTCGTGCCTGTAGCGCTGCTGCTGGGCATGAGCGCGCTTGCGGCCGTGGGCTGCTCCTCGTTGGGGCGCGGTGAGCCAATCCTGACGCAGGACATTGCCGCCCGCCCTGAGGCGGAGATTGACCTAGCCCGCGCGAGCGAAGAAAACCGTCTGCGGCTTATTGACCCGCAATTCGCCAACGAGGTTACGGTGGTTGAGGACCGCTGGGGAATTGACTCCGCGCGTTTGTTCTTCAAGGAAAGCAATACGCTGATCTTGGCCGAAGACTCAGATGCCGCTGCCCTGCGGGCCGCGACGCTGAGCGTATCGCAGCGCGTGCCAATGGTGACCTACGATTCCTCGATTCGCCCGCAGATCTCGCAGCTGCTTACCGACCTTGACGTTGACCAGATCCTCGTCATCGGGGATGTCCCATGGGCTAGCCACAATGGCGAACGCGAAGTGGTGCATGATCCGGGAAACACCAAGGCGCTGGGGGAGTACACCGCATTCCGCTTTGAATCCAAGGTGGTGGTGAATCGCGAGCGCATGGTGGACAGCATCACCCGCCTAGATTCCTCAACCAAGACGGAGTTGAAGGCCGCGTGGGAACCCCTGTCGCAGCACCTTACGAAGGAAAAGATGCCAGCGATTCCTGCCCAGGCGCGCCGTGATGCGCAGATGGCACCGGTGATCGTTGCGACGAAGGACAGCCCTTTAGCAAACGTGGTGAACGCCACCGCGTATGGCGGTACGGTGTTCGTGATGGCGCAACCGGATCCGACGGCAACGAAAGCCGGCGCGGCGATTACTGCGGGGTTGGCGGATGGCCCGATCGTGGCCCTCGGGCCGGAATTCGGTTCAGTGACAGAATTCACGCATAAAATCGCTCAGGGCTGGAAAGAATAAACTACACTTCTCGGCATCCACATTTCAGACTAGTGAAGGAAGTTATGTCGAAGCCGGTCGTACTTATCGCCGATAAGCTTGCAGAATCCACCGTCGATGCTCTCGGGGACACAGTTGAAGTCCGCTGGGTTGACGGTCCCAACCGCGCGGAGCTGCTTGCCGCGGTGCCGGAGGCAGACGCCCTCCTCGTCCGCTCCGCTACGACCGTGGACGCGGAGGTGTTGACCGCAGCGAAGAACCTGAAGATTGTGGGGCGTGCCGGCGTCGGCTTGGACAACGTTGATATCCCCGCTGCCACCGAGCGTGGCGTCATGGTTGTCAACGCGCCGACCTCCAACATCCACTCCGCCTGCGAGCAGGCGATCGCGCTGCTTCTCGCCACCGCACGCCAGGTTCCGGCGGCGGATCAGTCCCTGCGCCAAGGTGAGTGGAAGCGTTCCTCCTTCAAGGGGGTTGAGGTATACGGCAAGACCATCGGCATCGTGGGTTTCGGTCACATCGGCCAGCTCTTTGCCCAGCGCTTGCTGGCATTTGAGACCACCGTCATCGCGCACGACCCTTATGCCAACCCGGCCCGTGCGGCAGCGCTGGGCGTGGAATTGGTGCCCCTTGAGGAGCTCATGTCTCGCGCTGACTTCGTGACCATTCACCTGCCCAAGACCCCGGAGACCGCCGGCATGTTTGACGCCGAGCTCCTAGCGAAGGCCAAGAAGGGGCAGATCATCATTAACGCCGCCCGCGGCGGCTTGGTCGATGAGGCAGCCTTGGCTGCTTCGATCAAATCCGGTCACCACCGCGGCGCTGGCTTCGATGTCTATGCCTCCGAGCCGTGCACAGATTCCCCGCTCTTCGAGCTTCCGCAAGTTACCGTCTCCCCGCACCTTGGCGCGTCTACGGTCGAGGCTCAGGATCGTGCGGGTACCGATGTGGCTGCCTCCGTGCTCAAGGCACTGGCCGGCGAATTCGTTGCCGATGCCGTCAACGTCGAAGGCGGCCGAGTCGGCGAAGAGGTTGCCGGCTGGTTGGATCTGACACGCAAGCTGGGCCTCGTTGCAGGCAACCTGTTGGACGCTGCGCCGGTTGCCGTCGAGGTGGAGGCTTGCGGCGAGCTGGCCAACGAGGATGTTTCGGCTCTTGGATTGTCCGCTGTTCGCGGGCTGTTTTCTGGCGTGGTCTCGGAGACCGTTACTTTTGTGAACGCGATGCAGATTGCTGAAAGCCGCGGCGTGAGCGTGGACGTCAAGACCAACGTGGAATCGAAGGGACACCGCTCCTCCGTGAGGGTCAAGGTTATCGGCCCCGACGGCTTGGTATCGCAGCTCACTGGTGCCCTGACTGGCATCGACGGCGTCGAGAAGATCATCCGCATCAATGGCCGTGGCGTCGACATGCGCGCTACGGGCCGCAACCTCTTCTTCTCCTACAAGGATGCCCCGGGTGCCTTGGGCACTGTGGGTACGAAGCTTGGCGCTGCCGGCATCAACATCGTGGCGGCTGCATTGACCCAGGGCAAGGATGTCTCCGATGCAGTCCTTATCTTGCGAGTTGAGCGCGAGGTGCCGGAGGAGCTTGTCGAGGAAATCAACGCGGCGCTGGGTGCTACCTGCCGCCAGCTTGATTTGGATGCCTAGTCTGGACAGCTGAACCTTTCATCCCAGCCCCCGTGAAGGACCGAGAACGGTTCTTTGCGGGGGTTTCGCCGCCCTCAAGGCAGAGGGGGTGGTACTCTCACATATATCCAATATGTGAGAAAGGAATCCCACAAAATGAAACTGGCAGTGATTGGCGGCGATGGAATCGGTCCCGAGGTAACCGCGGAAGCACTCAAGGTCCTGCGCGCGGTACGCCAGGACGTTGAGGTTACGGACTATGACCTTGGTGCACGACGCTACCTGCGCAACGGGGAGCTGCTTACTGACGCCGACCTGGCATCCCTGCGCGAACACGACGCCATCCTGCTCGGCGCCATTGGTGCGCCCGGTGAGGTCCCGCCCGGTGTGCTTGAGCGCGGGTTGCTGCTGAAGATGCGTTTCGCCCTGGACCATCACGTCAACTTGCGCCCCTCCAAGTTGTACCCGACGTCC
Organism: Corynebacterium sp. HMSC059E07; assembly: GCF_001814395.1. Classification (NCBI taxonomy): domain Bacteria; kingdom Bacillati; phylum Actinomycetota; class Actinomycetes; order Mycobacteriales; family Corynebacteriaceae; genus Corynebacterium; species Corynebacterium sp. HMSC059E07. The sequence continues at coordinate 16,354 of NZ_KV816288.1, read as the reverse complement.
ACCTCTCCGCTGGCAAACCCGGGCGATATCGACTTTGTCGTCGTCCGTGAGGGCACCGAAGGTCTGTATTGCGGAAACGGCGGCACGCTGCGCGAAGGTACTGAACACGAGGTGGCCTCGGAGGTCTCCCAGAACACGCGCTTCGGCGTTGAACGCGTGGTGCGTGATGCCTTTCAGCGTGCGATGGGCCGCCGCAAGCACGTGACTTTGGTGCACAAGACCAATGTCCTTGTTAATGCCGGTGGCCTCTGGCAGCGCACGGTGGACGAGGTTGCGAAGGAATTCCCCGAGGTCACCGTAGATTACAACCACATCGATGCCGCAACGATCTACATGGTCACCGACCCAGCGCGCTATGACGTCATCGTGACAGACAACCTCTTCGGCGACATCCTGACCGACTTGGCGGGTGCAGTTACCGGCGGTATTGGTCTGGCTGCCTCCGGCAACATCGATGCCTCCGGCGCTAACCCCTCCATGTTCGAGCCGGTCCACGGCTCCGCCCCGGATATCGCAGGCAAGGGCATCGCGGATCCCACTGCGGCGATCCTGTCGGCAGCCATGCTGTTGCGCCACCTCGGGGATGAGGAGAACGCCGTGCGCATCGAGGAGGCCGTGGCTGCCGACGTCTCCTCCCGCGGCGACGCACAGGCGGGCACCACCGAAATTGGTGATCGAATCGCCTCCGCGCTCAGCGCCTAGCCCTGTATGGTTGGCGCATGAGCGTCGAAATAGACGAGGTCACCAGCTTCCTGGCCAAGAATGAGCCTTTCTCCCACCTGCTGGAGGAAGAGCTTAACGCGCTGTCCTCACAGTTGAGCATGATCTACCTGCGCCGAGGGGATATCCCAATCAAGCTGGGGCAAGAAAATGTCAACCTCCACATCATCCGCACCGGGGCGATTGATGTGCTGGGGGAGGACAGCATGCTGCTAGACCGCCGCGAATCCGGGCTCACCTTCGGTTATTCCACGCTGCAGGGGGAGCCGCACTCCGCTTATGAGATGGTCGCGGTAGAGGACAGCCTCGTCTTCACCCTGGCGCAGGAGGACTTCACCGAGTTGTCCCGCCGCAACCCCGACATTGCGCGTTTCTTTTCAGCGCAGTCTCGCCGGATCCGCGCCGCAGCACGCGAACTTTCTGAATCAACTTCGACCGACGTTTTACGCACGCCGCTGCGAGAGCTCACTCGTACCGACATATTGACTGCGCCGGCTGCCACCACCATCCGTGAAGCCGCGATGCTGATGACGGACCGCGGCGTGTCCTCACTGCTCGTTGTTACACCGGGTTCAGGTTCAGCCAAGCGTCTTGCCGGCATTGTGACCGACCGTGATCTGCGCACCCGCGTGCTCGCCGCGGAGCGTGACCCTGCTGAATCGGTGGAGGAGATCATGACGCCTCAGCCCCTCACGGTATCGGTAGATGCCCCCGCTATGGAGGCTCTGCTGCACATGGCGGAGCGCGGAATCCACCACCTGCCGGTGGTTAAAGAAGGCACCCTGCAGGGGATTGTTACGCAGTCGGACGTTACCCGGCTGCTGCACAATGATCCGGTCTACCTTGCGGCGGATCTTTCACGGCGCTCCAGTGTTGCGGAGCTGAATGGTGCCTTCAACGAGGCCACGCGCCTGGCCGGGCGCTTCGTGGAACGCGGCTCGACACCGGCGGAAGCCTCGAGCTTGGTCACGCTTGCCGCCGATGCTGTGGCACGGCGCCTGTGCACGCTCGCGGAGGAGGAACTTGGTCCTCCGCCTGTGGAGTATGCCTTCGTGGCCGTGGGCTCGCAGGGGCGGCGCGAAATGGCGCTGGCCTCGGATCAGGACAATGCGCTTGTCCTCGCGGATGATTATGATGCCAACGCGCACGGCGAGTATTTCGCTCGGCTTAGTACCTTCGTGTGCCAGGGCCTTGCCGCCGCCGGTCAGGCTCTGTGCCCTGGTGACATGATGGCCATGAACGCCGAGTGGCGGATGACGCGCTCCCAATGGATCGACACCTTCCGCAGATGGATCCGGGACCCCCAACCGGAGGCGCTGCTCAACGCGCAGATTTTCTTCGACTTCCGCGTGCTCTACGGAAGCGAGGAGCTGGCCCGCGAGGTTCACACTGCCGCCGTGGAGATGGGCAAGGGTGCGACGCGCCTGCACGCTCACCTGGCTAGCCTGGCCGCGCGCCGCGAGCCGCCGCTGACGCTCTTTCGCGGACTCGTGGTGGAGCGCGATGGCGATTATGCACATACCCTCGACATTAAAAAGGGAGGTACCGCGGGTATTGTCCAGATGGCCCGGCTCTTCGCCTTAGCATCCGGCTCCACGGTTGTGGACACCCGCCAGCGCCTGAGCGAAGCCGCCGGGAACGCGGTGAGCCGCCGCGGTGCACAGGAGCTTCTCGACGCCTTCGACTACCTCCGATCTCTTTCCTTCGAGCACCAAGCCCGACAGTTGCGGGAAGGGCACAAGCCGGACTACCACATTGACCCCAAGAGCTTGGGGCGGATGGACCGCGAGCACCTGCGCGATGCTTTCCGTGCGATCAAATCCATGCAGAACGCGCTTGCCACCAAGTACCCGGTGAGGAGTATCTAGATGTGGAGCCGGTGGAGCCGCCGCGCGGATTGGGGCGCGCCTGCACGAAGCACCCCGCTCGACGAGCTGGGATTGCTCGCCGTAGATATGGAGACCACGAGTCTTGATCCGCGCACAGGAAAGATTGTTTCTATCGGGTGGGTACCGGTGAACGGCGGTGTTATCGACCTATCTGGCGCCGGCTATACCGTGGTGCGCGGCGCGAAGGTGGCCGAAGATGCACATGTCCACCTGCTGACGCAGGAGGTTATTGATGCCGGCGAGGAACGCGAAGTGGCAATGAAACAGTTGCGAAAGGCCCTGAACGGCCGAGCGCTACTCGCTCACTTCGCACCTGTGGAGGTGGGTTTTATAGAAGCGGCTTCCAAAGAGATATTTGGTCAGGTCCCTCGGCTGAGCGTGGTTGATACCTTTGCTATCGAGCGGCGCCACATGGAACGTATGGGCACTTATCCTCGCGGCGAGGACCTGCGGCTTCCCCGAGTACGCGCAAGATACGGTTTGCCGCGCTATGGCAATCACAACGCGCTGAGTGATGCTTTGGCCTGCGCTGAGCTATATCTGGCGCAGCGGGGGAGCACGCGGGCGGTGACCTTGGGGGACGTCGCCAAGCGCTAGGCGGCCGAGCGGGCTCTGTTCCATAGGTTGGACGCCTGCGTTATTATCGCACTCTTTGCAAGCTTTACACCTAGCCCCTGAACGCGAGTGAAAAACCCTTGCGAGTAGTATGGCCGTCATGCGTTTAGGACGAATTGCTCACACCGAAGGTATTTGTTTCGCCATCATTGATGGCCCCGCCGACGCCCCACTTGACCAGTTGGTGGCCAAGGAAATCTCCGGCACCCCGTTTACCCCGCCGGAGCCAACTGGCCGCGAGTGGCCGCTGAGTGAGGTGCGCTTGCTGGCGCCGACCCTGCCCACCAAGGTCGTGGCGCTTGGCCGCAACTACGCCGACCACGTGGCTGAGGTCTTCAAGGAATCCGCGGAGCACCTCCCGCCGACGATCTTTATTAAGCCCTCCACCGCAGTCATTGGCCCCGGTGCCCCCATCAAGATCCCGGAGTTCGCCACCAACGTGGAGTTCGAGGGAGAGCTCGCGGTCGTGATCTCTAAGGTCTCGAAGAATATTGATCCGGAAAAGTGGCGTGATCACGTCGTTGGCTACACCATCTGCAACGATGTCTCTTCGCGCGACCTGCAGTTCCAGGATGGCCAGTGGGCACGTGCGAAGGGCATTGACACCTTCTGCCCGCTGGGCCCGTGGATCGAGACGGACCTGGACTGCATCGACCTCGATGACCAGAAGATCAACGCTTACCTGACCCACGATGGCAAGCGCGAGCAAAAGCAGGATTCCAACACCGACCAGATGATCGTGAAGATGGGCGGCATCATCGCGGAGATCTCGCAGTCTTACACGCTGCTGCCCGGCGATGTCATCACCACAGGTTCCCCGGCTGGTACGGCGCCGATGGTGCCGGGCGATACCATCGAAATTGAGATCCCCGGCGTGGGCAGCCTGACCAACCCGATTGAGCGCGCCTAAAGGCCGAGTGCTTTGAGAATGGTGCGCAACTTCGCCGTGGTTTCCTGAAGCTCGGCCGTCGGGTCGGAATCCACGACGATTCCGCCGCCCGCCCACGCGCGGGCGGAGAGCCCATCGCCGGCCACCTCGGCGCAGCGGATGGCCACCATGTACTCGCCATCGCCGGAGTCATCGCACCAGCCCACTGCACCGGCGTAGAAGCCGCGGTCGGCTTCGGCGGTTTCGATCAGCGCTTGCGCGGCTTCCGTGGGGGTGCCGCAGATGGCGGGGGTGGGGTAGATCAGCTCGGCCAGTTCGAGTGCCGTGAAATTCGAATCCTTCAGTGTTCCCGCAATCGGGGTCCCCAGATGCCACATCTCGTTCGTGGAGGTCAGCTGCGGGGTGGTGGGGGCATCGAGAGTCCTGCACAGCGGCTGCAGGATCCGGCGGATGTGGTCCACGACGAAGGCATGCTCGCGCAGATCCTTGCCTGAGTTCTGGAGGTCTTGACCGGCCTTGATATCGTGTGCCTTATCGGCCTGGCGGGGCGCCGAGCCAGCTAGGGGGAAGGCCGTAACCGTTGAGCCTTGCTTCTTAATCAACACTTCCGGGGAGGAGCCCACGAGCATAGAACCCGGGCGCCCCGCCGGCGAGAGGTCGGCGATGAAGCCATCGCGGTTCGAGGATAGATCGATCAACCGCGCGGCCACGAGGAGCGGATCCACCGGAGCATTGAACTCAATGTCAACGGCGCGAGCAAGAACCACCTTGTCCAGCTTGGAGGCTTCGATCGTAGCGATGGCGGCCTCAATGCGGCGCAGGTGCTCTTCCGGCTCCGGATCAAAACCGGTCACGCGCGCATTGAGCTTGCCGCAGCGGTAGTAAGCATGGGGCTCAAGAGGCCCGTCCTCACGAATGATGCTGCGCGGCACGGTGAGCGCAGCTGGGTCGCCCTTGTGAAAGGGAAGTGCGCCGACGACCATGGGCGCGCTGCCGTCGTGTAGTGCGGACACTGCGTCATCGACATCAGTAAAGGTGGTGGTTGAACCTTGGGTACGCACAGACCCCGTCGCGCGGGACAGGAGGAAGTCGGGGGCGGTAGAGGGTCTGTTTTCACACATAAGGAATAACTCTAGTTCCTTCCGCTGCTAGCGCCGAAACCAGATCCCTTGCTTTTGTGATATGACCGGTATCGAGGTGCTAGTCGCGATTGCGCGGGCGGAAGAACTGCACGGCAACAAACAGCCCGATACCAAGTAGCAGGGCCAGGGAGCCCATGCCTGCGAGAAAGCCTGCCCAGAAGCCGACCATCGGGGCTCCATAGCTCATGGCCTGGATGTTTTCGGCGTCAGCATAGTCTTCGTTGGAGTCGGACGCAGAGCGCTGTTGCTGTGCTTCCTGCTTTGCGCCGCGTTCCCGGTTGGCAGCGGTGTTGCGCGTGGAGCCTTTTTCTCCTGAGGAAGCAGTGCTTGGCGACGCCCCACGGTGTGCCGAATCTCTCTGTCCTTGCGCTGTGTGGGCTACACCGTTCTGTGCTGAGTTCTGGGACTGCGACACTGAGCGCTGGCCATCAGCTGGGCGTTCAGTACTGGGCTCTTTAGACGTTGATGATGCTCCCGGTTGTGCTTTACTGCGCGCACTCGGACGCGTGGAGTGCCGCGAATCCTGAGCCCGATTTGTTTCGGAGGGTTTTCCACCGTTGAGGAGGGTATCTGCCTCCTTGAGTGTTTTGTCCATAGTCTTATCCAGCTGGGCGACGGACTTGGAAGTGTCATTGATGTCTTTGGCCAGTTGCTGCGGCCGGTTCTTCGGGCTGCCCGAGCCAGCATCGTCGCCTTCGCTGGAGCCCCACTCCAATCCGCAGAGGTCGGAGGCATCGGCGTCGCCGACCAGGAACGGTACGTCGATGGAGTGCTCAGAGCCATCGTTGAGCGTAAACGTAAAGGTAGCGGCGTAAGCCCCCGGTTCGGTGAAGATTATCCCGGTGTGGCTGTGGAAGTGATCGGGGTAGTCCCAAGTGATATCCGGGTTATCTGAATCAAAGAGCACGGTGGGCTCAGCGCCCACAGAGTTCTGGAAACCCACCATGCGCCCGCCGTCCGGCGCGGCGTGCAGCGTTAAGGAAAGGGTGGCGTCGGCTGCCGCAGCCTCGTCGAGGTAGCTGGTGTTGAATCCAACCCAGGGGATATCCGGGTTCTGGGTTTGGGGAATCTGCCAGCCTTTCGATGGGACGTCGTTGCCTGCGGATTCTTCGAAGGCGGCGTTGCTGCCCACCTCCACGTAAAACTCGCCGGAGGTGTAGTCCTTGCCTGACTCGTCATCGCGGGCCAAGAAGGAGGGGTTTCCGGAATCTCCGACCAATGCTAGGTCTTGGTGTCCACGGGTAAAGGCGTGCAGGGAGTCGGCATCGCAGGAGGCCTCGCTCGCGTGCTCTTCGGCGAGGGCTGGCGGTGCAGCGGCCACCAACGGCGGTGTGCTGAGAGCTAGTGCAGCGACAGCGGTCAGGGTAAGCGGGCGGAAGTTCATACGTGTCATATGGAAAGAGTTCATGCGGACAAGGTCTCCTTCGAGGTGTGTGATTGCGAGGTGGATGCCGCATCGCGGCGGGAATGCAGTAGAGGGGAGAGTGCCCACGCCACAAGGAAGCAGGCGGTAAGCAGCAGCACGATGGTTGCGCCGGCGGGAAGATCGATGGCCCATGCAAGGTAGATTCCGAAGAAGCTGCCCAGCGAACCGATCACCGCGGAGGCGATCATCATTGACCCCAGCGAGTCACAGAGCAGCCTGGCGGTCGCGGCTGGGGTGATGAGGAGGGCCAGGACGAGGACATTGCCGATGGTTCCCACGGAGATAACCACCGCGCCCGTGACGCAGAGGTAAAGCACGATGTCTAGAACAAAGACGGGAAGCCCCATGGCGCGGGCGGTTTCTTTGTCTAGGCAGGTGGCTGTGAGCTGGGGGCCGAGGAGCAATACTGTGGCCACGATAAGCACCGAGACGGTGAACGCGGTGTAGAGATCAGCGTGGGAGACACCCGTCAGCGAGCCGAAAAGAAAGCTGGTGAGCGAAGCAGTGTAACCCTCCACGCGTGAGATGATCACCATGCCGAGCGCAAAGGAAGCGGCAAAGAAGATGCCGATGACGGAATCTTCGCGCACAGTTCGCCGCTGGGAGAAGCACGCGATGAGCACGGCCACCGCGCAACCCGCCACGGCGCCGCCCAGCAGTACTGACCCGTGAAGTGCGAAGGCGATGGCCAGACCCGGGAACACAGCGTGGGACACTGCATCGCCGATGAAGGCCATTCCACGCAGCACGACGTAGCACCCCACCACGCCGCACACGATTGCGGCGAGAAGGGAGATCCCTACTGCGCGGGCGAGGAAGTCCAAGTGCGGGTTGGTGAGGTCTTGGAAGAACTCAACTAGCGAGATGTCGATCATGCCGCCACCCCAATCGCGGAGAGCAGGGGTGAGGAGGCTGAGACCCCGAAGGTGGTGCTCCAGGGCTGCGGGGTTAAGCGCAAGGTTTCCGCCGGGCCGTCAGCGATGATGCCCCGGTTGAAGAGCACAAGCCGTGAGCAGGAATGCACGGCCTCTGAGAGGTTGTGCGTGGACATGACAACGCTGGTGCCATCCGTAGTGAGCTTGTCAAAAAGAAGCAAGAGCTCCTCGGTATTGGGGGCGTCGAGGCCGGTGAAAGGTTCGTCGAGAAGCAGCACCTCTGGTTCGCAGGCTAAGGCGCGGGCGATGAGGACGCGCTGGCGTTGCCCGCCGGAAAGTTGGGCTATAGGACGCCGTGCGAATTCTTCCAGGTTGGTCAGCTCGATGGCGCGCCGTGCGGCCTCCTTATCGAGGCGCCCTGGGCGCCGGAACCACCCCACTAGTCCAGTGCGCCCACTCAGCACCGCCTTGGCCACGCTGATGGGAAAGTCCCACTCCACGTCGTGGCGCTGCGGGACATAGCCAAGCGAGGTGGTCACGTCGATGGTCCCGGTAAAGGGCACGAGGCCTAAGACAGCGCGCATGAGCGTGGTTTTGCCAGCGCCGTTCGGGCCGAGGAGCCCGATAAACTCGCCAGGGTTAACAGAAAAGCTTGCCCCGTCGATGACGCGGCGGCCGGACAGCGATACGGACAGATCGTTCACCGTAATGAAGGGATTAGCCACGCCGCCCACCCTTCGCGCGCACGACCGCGATGATGGCACCGATGAGCACTAGGACGCCTACGCCCGCGAGCACCCAGATCCACGTCGGCACCGATGCCGACATAGAGCCGGATGTGGCGGAGGACTCGGCATTGGGGTCCCATTCCACGGCCTGTGCTTGCGCAACGTCGGCGTCATCGCCCACGGCGAAGGTCAAGGTGGCTTCGGCAGCAACCTCTTTTCCGGCGCTTTCTCCTGCGCCCTCGCCGCTCATGCGGACCCGGATCTGGTGAATGCCGGGCTCGGTGAACACCCAATTGGCGTGGGTATGAGTGCCCAAGTCCACCCAGAAGCCTTCTGAGTCCCCGGTTGCTGTAGACCACAGCAGCTGAGGTTCTTCGAAGCCGCCGTTTTGCAGGAAGAGGGAGAAGTCACCCGGGCCTTGGTGCCCGAGGAACTCCATGGTCACTCCTCGCTCAACATTGTCTGCCAATGAGGGAGCTTGGGTATTCCAGCCCAACCACGGAACGTCAGCCTGCTCCGTTTGCGGTACGACCCACACCTGCGAGCCAGGTTCTGCGCCAACGAAGGAGAATGCCTTGTCCTCCGGCAGAGTCAACAGGGCGTTGTCACCCACCTGGAAGACCACATCCTCGGGCTGGCGCCACACGGGTGTTTCAGCCGAATCATCGCGAGCGAGGAACTCAGCTTGGCCTTCGGAGAGCAGGAGCCCTAGGTCGACGTGGCCGTGATCGATGGTGGCAGCCGTTCCAGGCGCGGCTACCTCTTCGTTAGCGCTGACCACCTGGGCGAGATCTCCGGCGAAGGCAGCGGCCGGTGCGAAAGCCAAGGCCGCGGCGGTAAGTGCTGCCGCAAGCGGCATAGTGACGTTTCGGATGGTGAGTTTAGACATGAGATTCCTTTGTTGTGTTGCTGAGACAGCGGTTGAGTGAGTGCGCGTTGAAGCGCAAGAGGTCGATATACGTCGGAACGGCGTCATCAAGCGTGTCGCCGTAAATCGGGCATACAGCCACCCCGAGGGAATCGGCGGCTTCCCGGATGACATCCGCGCTGGCTTGTTGCGTCGGTTCCACGAATACGGCGGGAAGCTCGAGGTTCTCCAAGGTGCGGCGCAGAGCGATGACATCGCGCGGCGAGGGCTCGATGGCCGGGTTCGGAGTAACGAAGCCCGCGATATCAATGCCGTAGCCTTGCTCCAAGTAGGCATAACCGTGATGCGGCGTAACCAGGTGGCGGTTGCGCTCCGGGATGGCGGAGATGAGCCGTCTTACTTCGGCATCGGCTTCCCGCAATTGCGTGATGTAGTCCTGTGCGCGGGCGCGGTAATCCGCGCCGTGCGAGGGGTCTGCCTGGGCAAGCTGTTCAGCGATGACCTCGGTAAAACTGACAACGTTGGCGGCGTTATGCCACAGGTGCGGGTCCACCTCACCGTGAATGTGTTTCCCTAACACCGCCTGCGGCAGGAGATAGGTTTCATCGCCTGGACGGCCCAAGAAACGGTAGGAGGGATCCGACGGGATCTCCTGCAGCGCGGAGTTAGGGACGCGCAACACCGTGGTTTTCGGATCAAAACGCTCGCCTTGGTCCTCTAAGTCGAGTTTTCCTGTAGCCATGTCAGCGGTGATATCCACGTGGCCCGCATCGATTTCGCGCATCCCCTTAGGTGCGCTTACGCCCACCGCCACTGTGAATTCCTGCGGGGAGCCATCGTGAGCGCCAAAGCTCATCCTGTAGATACCGGGCCTGCTAAAAGCCCAGGACACGTGCGTGTGGGCGTTGGCTGGCAGCGTCGTGGAATCCTCGTGCGGATCTATCCCATCGGCGGTGTTAAAAAGGACCTCTGGCGTACCGAATGTCGAGACCACGTAGGCGGCGGCATCGCCCGGGCCTTCTGCGTCGATCAGGCGCAGGTCGACGCTTGAGGTCCCCAGGGGCGCGTTGCGCACGCGCAACCCCAGCCACACGGCGTCGAGTGCGATGTTCTCCACCAGCGGGACCAGCTTCGCTCCACGCGTGGAGGCCTGATCCGCCACCTCCGTGACGGGCACATCCGAGGACTCCTTCATGGACTTCAGCAGATTCTGTGGCTCGAGAAGGAACCCGTTGGACAACAGTACGTCTGCGTTTGCGATGTCCCGCACCGAGCGCAGGCTCGGTTCAAAGGTATGGGGATCCTTTCCCGCGGGGATCAGGGTCGTCACCGTGGCGTCATGTCCGGCCACATGCTTGGCGACGTCCCCCAGTATCGGTGTCGTCGCCACCACCTTCACCTTTGCATCGTCTCCGCTGGCAGTGTTCGCGCAGCCACTCAGCGCTGAGGCGCCGAGAGAGATGGCGGAAAGAATCGCGGTGCACGCCATCCGAGTGCGTACTTTCCGAGACATCAGTCGCGGCCCCTCAGCAGCGCGAGGCGCGCTAGCGCCAGGCCCAGCACAAGCATTCCCAGGCCGAGGATGCCGATGCCCCACGGCAACAGGTTTTGCCCGCTGTCGTAGTAGCCGGCCGCAGCCACCGTGTCCACATTCTCCCCGTCCGCGGTTTCGGCGGATCGGTGAGAAGGCTTGCGCTCCTTCCTTTCCCCGCGAGCTGTGCGGTCTTTACGCTCCTTGTTGTGGGCCTGTTGTTTGGTGTCTTTGGCACCGGCAGCGGTGGCCGATCTGCGGGCAGCGCCTCCAGAGCTGCCGGCTCCGGTGCTTCCAGCGTGAGAGCGTGAGCCGGAGTTGGAGGAAGCAGATTGCTCAGGGGAGGCGGCGCCTTGCGCAGCCCCGTGGTCATCGTCGGCACCGTCAGTGCCATCATCGACGCTGGATTCCTCGTCCCCGGAATCCTGGGGAGCGGCTTCGCCGTCGCCGACGTCCCAGGTATAGGTGACCTGATTACTCGTGTCGCCGTTGGATTCAGCCTGAACAGTCATGGTGTACGTACCAGGTTCGCTAAACGCCCAATTGACGTGGCGGTGCGCCGGGTAAGCCTGATTGATGACGTCACCGGACACCAAGTCGAGCTCGCCGGCGTCCGTGACCGGTTGAATATCACCAAAGCCTGCGGTTTCGAAGATGAAAATGTCGCCGGGCCCGGTGACCTCAACAAATTCGAAGTTCACGTCCTTATATCCAGCAGATTGGGCCGCTTGCGTATCCCAACCCGGCCACAGGAGTGAGCTGTCCTGGGTCTGGGGGAGGTAGTACGTCGGTGTGCCGATGCCATCGATGCGCTCGGTCGCCTCGCTCCATGCCTCCTCAGCCACCTTGAGGGTGACATCGTTACCGGGCCTGATGACGCCACTACCAGTTACGTCTTCCTTCATCGACAGCGTCAGCTGACCATCCGGCGCGGAGACATAGAAGGCATCCACGTGCCCAGAATCTATAACCTCGCTTTCGGCGCGGGCAGTCGCTGGAAAGCCAAAGACGGACACGAGAAGTGTCATGGCGATGGCGCACACGGCGGCATTGAATGTTTTCAGCGGTGCGGAATGCAATCGAAGTGTCCTTTCTAGCGGTGAAGTAGACCGTTGAAGCGGGCCTCGATCTGGGCTCTGTGGTCGTTGTAGAAATTGAAAAGGCGTTGGAAAATGAGGGCCACGACGACCGGAAGCACTAATCCCCACAGGCTGTCGAGCTTGGGCTTAGAGGACGTCGTCCCCTTATCTCCACTGGGCTTCGTGTTTCCTGGCTTCTTGCCGCCGGGTGTGTCGGTGCCTTCGCCTTCGCTTCCTCCCTTGGAGCTTGCGCAGTCCTTGATTGCGGCGTCTCCGGCCGCGACGGTGAGCACCTGGGGTTCGGAGGAAATTTCTTTGCCATCGGCGGTGGTGGCCGTGTAGCTGACTTCGAGTTTGTAGATACCCGGCTTGGTAAAGACCCAATTGCTGTGGGTATGCGAGGCAAAAGTGGTCTCGATGGACAAGTCCCCCTCCGCTGAGTTGATCAGCGGGGTAAAACCTTTGCCTAATCCTTCAGTAGTGAAGAGCCCAATTTCTGCGCCTTCAGGCTTCTCGACGGGCTTAATATTGAGCATGACCTTGCCGTCTTTATAGTCCTTATAGTTGAGAGCTTGGGTGTTGTATCCCGGCCAGATGATGCTCTGCTCTTGGGTTTGGGGGAGGAGGAAGAATTTCTCCTTGCCCAGGTAGTCGAATTCCTTGCCGTTGAGCGCGGCGGGGCGGGAGCGCAGGGCGTTGTCGTGTACTGCGAGGACGACGTCGTCAAGCGGGCGCTCGACGGTCTTCTTATCCACGATGGCCGTTTCATCCTTGAGGCGGGTGAGAAACTTATCGCCGTCACGGGATACCGAAATATCGACGTGTCCGTGGTCGAGCACTGCCTTGTCGGCGCAGACACCGGTGTTGTCGCCGGGTTCGGGCTGAGGAGTGTTATCTGGGGCTGGCGCAGGAGCCTGAGCCCCAGCGCCGAGTTTGCCCACGCGCTCGTACGTTTTTCCGAAAGCGAAATTGTCGGTCAGCGTGATGCTGCCGGAGTCTTGCGTGATGCTTGGGTGCGGAAGAATATCGAGGCGCACGGTATTGCCGTTGAAGTTTGCATCGGCACCGACGACAAATTCCGCGCGGCCGCGGGTGATAGTGCCGTCGAAATCGATGTCCGGAAGCGAGCTTCTCTTACTAAAGAAGCCACCGTGCACGTAGCCTTCCAGGTTTTTATCGGCTGCCTCCAGGATGATGCGGGTGGCGTCTTCGCCCTCCGGAACGGCGCGCGCGGACAGTCCCGTGTCAGATAGCGAAACCTCTTCTCCGGAGAAGAGTTGACGGGGGTTTGTAGTCTCGGTCCAGGACTCCGCGGACGTCTTCGATGTGGTGGCTACTTCTGCACCCTCGGAGTACTTGAGCTGCTCGGATACCCACCGCGGGCTGCCATCTTCTGGGGTGTACACCGCCTGAATCTCGGAGGATTCTGGGCCTAGGAACTCGTCAAAGTGTGCCTTGCCATCTTTCACGGCTAGATCGGTGAGGAAGTAGCCGTCGATAAGCAGCGTGAGCGTGCCGTTACTGCCCCCAGTGAAGTCGATGGAGGAAAGCCGCTCATCTCCATCTTTGTCACGGGACTTGGCAGGGGCGATGCGCAAGCGATAGTCCTTCTGGCTAGCATCCCCTGCGGATACCTGTTCGAAGCGCTCCTTGAGGGAGGGAGTGCTGTGGTCTGACGGGCGCTGCCCGCCGACCTGAATGGACGTGGTTGTCGGCTTGGAGGAAATGAACTCGCCGTCTTTGTTTCGCGCGGTGGTTTGGTATGTGAACTGGTAGCGCCCGGGTTTGGAAAAGACAGTGAAGTTGTGGGTATGCGTGCCACTAGTCAGCCACGCGGAGTGAGGTGCGCCCTCCGACGTGCCAAAGAATCGTTGCAGCCCGCCAGGGCCGGGGTAGTAGCCAAACATCTCTACTTCGCCCGGTCCATCGACGCTTAACAGGTCGAGGGAGGCGATGTTATCGCGGAAGCTGTCGACAGGCAGCTCAGTGTCGGCGCCAAAGCCCATCCATACCGGGTCCAGGCTGCCCTGCACGCTGGCAGGGGCCATGTAATAGGTTTCGCCCGGCTTCCCCAGGAAGGAGAGCGCAGGGTCTTCAGGCACGGTGAACTGGTATTGGTTCGTGCCGTTTTGGTCCCAGCCTTTGCCTACCCACGTGACGGTGTCGGCGAGGTCGTGGTCAGACTCGGCTGAATGGCTCTTGAGGTTAAGAGAATCGTCTTCCCAGAATGCTTTGGGGGAATCGATGTGCGTTTGGGTGGCGACGTGTTTGCCGTCGTCAGGGCCGGCTACGGCGGTAGCGGGGGAGAAGAGAAGTGTGGCGCAGGTAAGCAGCGCCACGGAGCGAGTTCGAGCCACAGTGTGGAACCTTTCTTCAGTTCTGTCGAGAGAGTTTCACTATAGGGAATGGAAATCAATTCCGTTTAGTCTGGATCGAAAACCCAGTTCACGCTTAGTGGAAACTGGGTTCAATTACCCCCAAGTGGGGCGGGCGGTGCAGCAACTCGGCGCTGAACTACGATGGTTGACATGACTGAAACAACTTCCGACGTCCGCGTACGTTTTTGCCCGTCGCCCACAGGAACGCCCCACGTGGGCATGGTCCGCACGGCGCTGTTCAACTGGGCCTATGCCCGCCACACCGGCGGCAAGCTCATCTTCCGCATCGAGGACACCGATGCCGCTCGTGACTCCGAGGAGTCCTTCCAGGCCATCATTGATTCGCTGAACTGGCTCGGCTTGGGCTGGGATGAAGGCGTCAATGTGGGTGGTCCGGACGAGCCGTACCGTCAGTCGCAGCGCATGGATATTTATGCTGATGTCCTGCAGAAGCTCAAGGATGGCGGCTATGTCTACCCGGCTTATTCCACCAATGAAGAAGTGCAGGCGCGCCACAAGGCAGCCGGCCGCGACCCCCAGCTTGGCTACGACAACTTTGACCGCGACCTCACTCAGGAGCAGATCGATGCCTTTGAGGCGGAAGGCCGAAAGCCGGTGTGGCGCCTCCGCATGCCGGACAGGGATTGGACTTGGAATGACTTGGTGCGTGGAGAGCTGACTTTTAAGTCGGAGACCCAGCCGGATTATGTGGTGGCCCGCTCCAATGGCGCACCGCTCTACACGTTGGTTAACCCCGTCGATGACGCGCTCATGGGGGTTACGCACGTGTTGCGCGGCGAAGATCTGCTGTCATCCACTCCGCGCCAGCTCGCCCTCTATGAGGCGCTCATTGAGTTGGGCATTGCCAAGCAGACCCCGGAGTTCGGCCACCTGCCGTTCGTGATGGGTGAGGGCAACAAAAAGCTGTCCAAGCGCGATCCGCAGTCCAACCTGTTCAACCACCGCGATGCGGGCATCATCCCGGAGGGCATGCTCAACTACCTGTCCCTGCTGGGCTGGTCCCTTTCCGCGGACAAGGACATCTTCTCCGTCGATGAGCTCATTGCCAACTTCGATGTGCACGACGTCCTGGGCAACCCCGCCCGTTTCGACCAGAAGAAGCTGGAGGCCATCAACGCCGACCACATTCGTTTGCTGGAGCCGGCTGACTTTGCCCAGCGCCTGCGGGATTACCTCACCGAGTACACCGACTTCCCTGCGGATTACCCGGAAGACAAGTTCGCCTTCGCCGCCGACCTGGTGCAGACCCGCATTAAGACGCTGTCTGACGCTTACGGGCTTATGTCCTTCCTGACCACGCCGGACGCTGAGCTGGAGCTCGATGCCAAGGCGGCGAAGAAGAACCTCAAGGAGGAGGCTGTTCAGTCTCTCGAGGTCTCCATTGCGAAGTTGGAGGAGCTCGGGGAGTGGAAGACCGAAGAGATTGAAAAGGTTCTCTCTGGCGCGCTTATCGACGACCTCGGTCTCAAGCCCCGCAAGGCCTACGGCGCCCTGCGCGTCGCGGTCTCGGGACAGCAGGTTTCCCCGCCGCTGTTCGAGTCCATGGAGCTGCTGGGCAAGGGGTCCACGCTGGCTCGCCTTAAGGCAGCTCTGGCCGTGACTCCGTGGAGCGCTGAGTAGTCTCAGGCGCTAGTCTCACAGGCTTGTAATTTCGGGGCATTAAGAATCGTTCTTAATGCCCCGAAAATGCTATCTGGCCTGGCGATTTGTGTGTATCGGTGGTGCTGGATATAGTAATAAACCGTTGCAGCGAGCAGCGAGGGGTTAAGCCCCAAGCAAGTTCAAAGCGACAATGGCCTATGGTGTAATTGGCAACACAACGGTTTCTGGTACCGTCATTCTAGGTTCGAGTCCTGGTAGGCCAGCAGTGATAACTGCGCAAAGAGCAGCGGCACTTTGCAGTCAGCGGTCACAGTTCTATGCCCCGTTCGTCTAGCGGCCTAGGACGCCGGCCTCTCACGCCGGTAACACGGGTTCAAATCCCGTACGGGGTACCATCCGTGCTTACACATACTAGTACGTAAGTTATTGGAGAAAGCCAGGTCTTCGGACCTGGCTTTTCCTGTTTCTCGGGCTTAAGGGACATTTCGTGTGGATTTGCGGCGTGTCGCACTAAGGGACATTTCGTGTGGATTTAGGAGCGTCCGGCCCAGCCTTTTCTTAAGCCCTAAGCTGGGGTTCCATTCGTTGTCG
>NZ_KV816287.1:115012-186270 GCF_001814395.1 Corynebacterium sp. HMSC059E07 | reverse complement strand
GGGCTTTGCGTTGTTTGCCGCTAAAGCGGGTGGGCCCGAAGTAGACCTGGTTAAGGTTTGCAAGCTCAGTGGCATCGGAAGCAGAAGCTCCGAGCGTGCGAAGCTCATCGGGTGAGCCAGGAATGTTTTCCACCAGCGCAATCCCCGAGTTGCGGAGGCGGATGTAGGTTTCGATATCCCCCATGGGCACAGAGACTAAAACAGCACCGTGGGCCCCGCAACCGGAGGGGACAAAATTCCTGGTTAATGGGGCTGGTACGCAAAAAGCCCCTCACGTGAGGGGCTTAAAGGCGCAACGCGCGCTGTGCTTAGGCGGACTGGACCTTCGTGAAGTGGACCTTGTACCGCGTATCCACATCCATCCCAGGGAACGCCGCGCGGAAGTCACTGTCATTAACCTCAATGGCGTCCTTGATACGCAGCAAGGGCGTATCGGGATCCGCCAACACCTCATACTGCAGCGTCGGCCGCGAGCGGTCATAGGCCACGAGCCGCGAAACCTTCTCAACGCCCTCTACCGCCGCGAGGGTATCCGCCACCGCACCCGCAATCGCAGACATCTCCGTTTTAATCGCGCCTTCCTCATCGGAGGCATCCGAGGGCACCGCGTTAAACCGATGGTGCCGCAGGTTGCTAATGACGAGCCACAGGCCGGCGAGGCTGCAGATGATCGTCGCCAAGCACAGCGCATACGGCCACCATGACTGTTCCGGCAAACCAGCCCACGTATCGTGGTCCACCCAGGACGCCAAATATGTGGCGAAGGGGACCTCGAAGTGTATAAGAATCGGCCACGCGCCCAACGCAATGAGCAGGAGCCCCAAGACAGCGAGAATCGTGCGGTCTATACCCGCGAGCGTCTTAGACATTGGCAACACCCTCCTCGTCATTCTCAATCACCACGGTGATCTCCGGGGGCGGGGTGATCGTCGCAAGCGCCGCCGTGACGGCTTCAGTGACGCGGGCTTTGAGCTGGGCGTCGTCAGTATCGCCCGTCGCGGTCACCGTGATCTGAGAGCGGCCTTGTGAAATCTTCGCCCGACTCCGCGCCGCCACGGTTCCCGGCACCCGACGCGCCGTTGCCGACGCCACGCGGGCAATGTCCACCGCGCGCAGCCACATCGACGCCTCGTCGGAACCGATCTGCACGTGCAGGGCCTTGCGCGGCGCGCACGCCGCCCACAGCAGAATCAACCCGACAACGATGGCGACGCCCCCGGCTATCAGCATCCAGGTGTCGACAGTCGGCGTGGACATCACGTCGATGAATGGCTGTAGCCACGAGACACCGCCCTCCTTGGCACCCACGACCCAGGCTTCGCGCCCCGCGACGACGGCCGCGGCGAGCAGCAGAATGCCGACGATGATGGTCCACCCGCGCGCCGGCGGGGATGCTTTCGGGCGCTGGCCAAAGCCAACGGGAAGGGAGCTCTCACTCATGATGGACTCCTTCGCGGATAGTGATGGCACGCAGCGGCGTCGGCCGTGGAATGTCGACCCGGCGTGTGAACTCGGCGGAAGGCCGAATCTCAATGGGGCGTAGCTGGAGCGGCTCGGCGTGCGGGGTGCGTAGGGGAGCAGCCTGCGGGACCTGAACCCGCCGCGGCTGGACGGGGCGGGGAGCCTCAACGCGGCGCAGCGCGAATCCCCGCGGAGCCGGTACGGAACGGACGGCCACGGGCGCGGGGGTGGCGACAGCGCGCAGCCGCTGCGGCGGGGCTGTGCGAACGGGGCGCAGCTCGTCGTAGCGGTGCTCGCCAGGGCCGAAACCTTCCGTGCGCACTTCAACGTCCGCCTGCTTGCCGACGCCCCTCACCTTCACCGCCTCCGGCACCGCCACCGCACGCACCGACACCGGTGAAGGAACCGCAACCTGGTGAACCTTTGCGTGCGGTGAGACCTCTACCGGCTTCAGGGCACGTTCCGGAACAATCGCTGGAATCTGCGGGGTTAGCGGCGCGCGGGTGTCGACCGCCAGTGCGGTCGTGCGCTCGCCCGCGACCGCGCCGGCGACCGTCACGTTGACGCGGGTGGTACGAAAGCCCGTGAAATCGCGGACGGCTTCCCGAATCGCCGTGCGGACGGCCTTCGCCACTGCGGTGACGGGGGAGGGCCAGTACACAGCAATGTCGACGTCGACCGCCACCATCTGCGTATCCGGGTCCATCTGCGCCATCACCCGCGGAAAAGCGCGGCCGGCGAGGCCGGCTAACTTAGCGTCGACAGCCGCGGTTCCCGGCACGCTCGCAATGGCGGAGCTAATGACCTTTTCCATCGCACGCAGGGAAAAGCGGGTCCGCCCGGCGAGGGCGACCCCGGTGGAATCGGTGCTCACTAGCCTCGGCCTCTATCCTGGCCGACCACGCCCTTCCACACCGCGGTGAGGTCAATGCGGCCGTCGAAATGCGCGCCGATGACGCCGCCGACCGCGGCGAGCAGCACCGCCAGCGCGACGTACCACACGCCGAGGTAGATGAAAAAGGCCAGAACCAAGCCGGCAATCACGCCGAGGGAGGTGTAGTTCTTCATGGTTTTCCTTTAGTTCTGTGTGTCGGTTCCTCTACACCGCGTCGTCGAAGACAACGTCCACGCGGCTCGCCGCGGGCCAGGTGTTGCGGACGGTGGTGCGGGTGGCGGCACCAAGCTCGGCGAGCGGAACGCCGGCGCTGACATCGACGACGACGTGCAGCTCCAGGTGCGTGTCATCCTGCGGGGTGGGGCGGCGGATGCCGTGTATGCGCTCACCGGGAAACAGGAGCGCGACCTCCCCGAACCGGCCGGGCGAGAGCTTGGCGACGCCCCTCAGATCCGTCACCGCCGCCACTATGGACTGCGCGATGGAGGGGGTCAGCTCGGCAGGGGCCACGTTATGCCTGGCCCTGGGTAACCGCCGGGGCTGACTCGGTGGAATCCTGCTCTTCCTTCGGCAGCTTGACGTCGTGGACGACGACGTCAACGCGGTCCACGCTCAGGCCGGTCATGCGCTCGACCGCATTCATGATGTTGCGGCGGATGGCCTCGGCGAGCTCGTGGATGGCCACGCCGTACTCGGCGATGATGGCGATATCAATGGAAGCGGTGCCGTTGTTCACCTCGACGGTGACGCCCTGGCGCACGTCCTCGGAAGCACCGAAGGATTCGCGGATGGAACCCATCATGCGGGCGCCGCCGCCACCGAGGGCAGCGACACCGGAGACCTCGCGGGCGGCGATGCCGGCGATCTTGGACACGACGACGTCATCGATGCGGGTGGTGCCGAAGTCGGTCTCCAGGTTCTTGTTGCGCTCCGGTGCGGGTGCCGGGGTGGTGTCGCCAGCCTGAGTGTTCTGCTCGGCAACGTCCTTGGGGGTGGTGTTCTCAGCCATGCTCAATCCTTTTCATTGTGTAGTTGGTACCTACGTCACGAGCTTATCGCCGAACGCATAACGTGGGGCGGCGGGGAGGCAATCCTTGCCCAAAACGTGATGTTACCCACTGTTTCGGCAGGAGTTTGGAAAACGCGAGGTTACGTGCTTAAATACAGGGGTTGCTTTAACACAGCAACGTAGCCGCAGGCGCAAGCTTGTAGGGCGTTGTTGCTGGTAAGGCGAACATGACACCTTTGTTGTGGAGTTCATTCCAGAGCTGCACGCGAAGGTCATCCGATCGGGCTAGGTCCGCGCTTGAGCAGAGGCACCCCGAGAAGATGGACCGGAGAAGGGGCATGGCAAATAAACAGCGGCAGTATATGAATAAGACTTTGGTTGCGGATCGTTGAGATCTAACGCCCCAGTCTTCTTCCTATTTACTTTGACTACGGGTCTTGTACCCCGTCACGAGCACTGCACTCTGGGCTTTGCCTTAAGTCACTCTCGTGGTCGTCATGACAGTCAGACAACTGGCGTTGAGCCATGGCTTCCAGCCCGGACAACGTTATAGAGAAATCGAGAAGCAATTTCCCACCGCTTCACGCCCCGGATAGGCCGGGTATGTGAAAGTGGGGAAGCGAGGAAGAGGATAAGCGTGGCGGGACAAAAAATCCGCATTCGGCTGAAGGCCTACGACCACGAGGCCATCGACGCTTCTGCTAAGAAGATCGTCGAGACCGTTACCCGTACGGGTGCTCGTGTTGTCGGCCCGGTGCCGCTCCCAACCGAGAAGAACGTATACGCCGTTATTCGTTCTCCGCACAAGTACAAGGACTCTCGCGAGCACTTCGAGATGCGCACTCACAAGCGCCTCATCGACATTCTCGACCCGACCCCGAAGACCGTTGACGCCCTGATGCGCATCGACCTTCCGGCAAGCGTCGACGTGAATATTCAGTAAGCGATCGACACAACGTATTTGGTGGAGAACAAACAATGAGTGAAAACGAGATCAAGGGAATTCTGGGCACCAAGCTCGGCATGACCCAGGTCTTCGACGAGGAGAACCGCGTTGTGCCGGTGACCGTCGTCGAGGCTGGCCCGTGCGTGGTTACCCAGATCCGTACCAAGGAAACCGATGGCTACAACGCCATCCAGATTGCCTTCGGCGAGAAGGACCCGCGCAAGGCCAACAAGCCGGCCGCTGGTCACTTCAAGAAGGCTGGCGTGACCCCGCGCCGCTACGTCG
Organism: Corynebacterium sp. HMSC059E07; assembly: GCF_001814395.1. Classification (NCBI taxonomy): domain Bacteria; kingdom Bacillati; phylum Actinomycetota; class Actinomycetes; order Mycobacteriales; family Corynebacteriaceae; genus Corynebacterium; species Corynebacterium sp. HMSC059E07. The sequence continues at coordinate 181,674 of NZ_KV816287.1, read as the reverse complement.
CTGAGATCCGCATGGACGATACCTCCGCATACGAGGTCGGCCAGGAGGTCAAGGTGGACATCTTCGAGGGCGTGACCTTCGTTGACGTCACCGGCACCACCAAGGGTCACGGCTACGCTGGCGCTATGAAGCGCCACGGCTTCGCAGGCCAGGGCGCTGCCCACGGTAACCAGGCTGCTCACCGCCGCGTTGGTGGCATCGGTGGCGCTTCGTTCCCGGGCCGCGTCTTCAAGGGTAAGCGCATGGCTGGCCGCATGGGCCAGGACCGCGTGACCACCCAGAACCTGAAGATTCAGAAGATTGATGCCGAGTCCAACCTGCTGCTCATCAAGGGTGCTATCCCGGGTGCGCGCGGTGGCCTCGTCACCGTTAAGACCGCAGTGAAGGGCGGTGCACACGCATGAGCAACCTCAAGCTAGACGTCCAGACCGCTGACGGTAAGACCAACGGCACCGTTGAGTTGCCGGCCGAGCTCTTTGACACCGAGGCATCCATCGCTCTGATGCACCAGGTTGTCAACGCACAGCTCGCTGCCGCTCGTCAGGGTACCCACAAGACCAAGACCCGCGGCGAGGTCCGCGGTGGTGGTCGCAAGCCGTTCCGCCAGAAGGGCACCGGCCGCGCCCGCCAGGGTTCCATCCGTGCTCCGCACTACACCGGCGGCGGCACCGTGCATGGCCCGGTCCCGCGTGACTACTCCCAGCGCACCCCGAAGCGCATGATCAAGGCTGCTCTCTACGGCGCACTGTCTGACCGTGCACGTAACGAGCGCATCCACGTCATCGAGGAGCTCGTCCCGGGCCAGACCCCGTCCACCAAGCAGGCCAAGGCCTTCATCGAGCGCCTCACCGACCGCAAGAACGTTCTTCTGGTCATCGGCCGCGAGGACATCAATGCTCGCCGCAGCGCCAACAACCTGCCGAACGTCCAGATCCTGGACGCCGGCCAGCTGAACACCTACGACGTCCTCTACTCGGACGACGTTGTGTTCTCCGTTGAGGCTCTGCACACCTTCGTCGAGCGCGCTACCGGCGCTGCCGAGGAAGCTAAGGAGGAGAAGTAATGGCTAAGCTCGCTAACCCGCGCGACGTCATCATCGCACCGGTTGTGTCCGAGAAGTCCTACGGCCTCATGGAGCAGAACGTGTACACGTTCTACGTCTCCACGGACTCCAACAAGACCCAGATTAAAGATGCCGTCGAGCAGATCTTCGGCGTGCAGGTTGCTTCCGTGAACACCGTGAACCGTGCAGGTAAGCGCAAGCGCACCCGCACCGGTTTCGGTCAGCGTAAGTCCACCAAGCGCGCCTACGTGACGCTCCGTGAAGGCAGCGACTCCATCGACGTCTTCGGCGCAGGCGCTTAAGCCCCACCGAAGAGCCGAAAGGAAAAGGAAGAATTATGGCTATTCGTAAGTACAAGCCGACAACTCCGGGTCGCCGCGCATCCTCCGTGTCCGAGTTCGAGGAAATCACTCGCTCGACCCCGGAGAAGTCCCTGCTGCGCCCGCTGAGCAAGACTGGTGGTCGTAACAACTACGGCCGCATCACCACCCGCCACATCGGCGGTGGCCACAAGCGCCGTTACCGTCTCATCGACTTCCGTCGTACCGACAAGGACGGCATCCCTGCAAAGGTCGCTCACATTGAGTACGACCCGAACCGTACCGCTAACATCGCCCTCCTGCACTACGCAGACGGCGAGAAGCGCTACATCATCGCCCCGAAGGGCCTGAAGCAGGGTGCCATCGTTGAGGCTGGTGCGAACGCAGATATCAAGGTTGGCAACAACCTGCCGCTGCGCAACATCCCGACCGGTACCACCATCCACGCTGTGGAGCTCAAGCCGGGCGCTGGCGCTAAGCTGGCCCGCTCCGCTGGTGCTTCCATCCAGCTGCTGGGTAAGGAGGGCAAGTACGCCATCCTGCGTATGCCGTCCTCTGAGATCCGTCGCGTCGACATCCGTTGCCGCGCCACCGTCGGTGAGGTTGGCAACGCTGACCAGATGAACATCCGCTGGGGCAAGGCCGGCCGTATGCGCTGGAAGGGCGTCCGCCCGACCGTCCGCGGTGTCGTTATGAACCCGGTCGACCACCCGCACGGTGGTGGTGAGGGTAAGACCTCGGGTGGTCGCCACCCGGTGTCGCCGTGGGGCCACAAGGAAGGCCGCACCCGCAACCCGAACCGTTACTCGAACAACATGATCGTGCGCCGTCGTCGCCCGAACAAGAAGCGCTAAGAGGAGGTAAACAATGCCACGCAGCCTTAAGAAGGGCCCGTTCGTCGATGAGCACCTCCTCAACAAGGTTGATGCTCAGAACGAGGCCGGCACCAAGCAGGTCATCAAGACCTGGTCTCGCCGCTCCACCATCCTGCCCGATTTCATCGGTCACACCTTCGCCGTCCACGACGGCCGCAAGCATGTGCCGGTGTTCGTCGAGGACTCCATGGTTGGTCACAAGCTTGGTGAGTTCGCACCCACCAAGACCTTTAAGGGTCACGTCAAGGACGACAAGAAGGGACGTCGATAAGCGATGAGTGACACCATCACCTCCGCATCCGCAACGGCTCGCTACGTCCGCGTTACCCCGATGAAGGCACGCCGCGTCATCGACTTGGTCCGCGGTAAGTCCGTAGCCGAGGCACTTGCAATCCTGAAGTACGCTCCGCAGGGCGCCGCTGAGCCGGTTGCCAAGGTCGTTGCATCCGCAGCTGCCAACGCTGAGAACAACTTCGGCCTGGATCCGCGCACCCTGGTTATCTCCGAGGCATACGCCAACGAGGGGCCGACCATGCGTCGTTTCCAGCCGCGCGCACAGGGCCGCGCATTCATGATTCGTAAGCGCACCAGCCACATCACTGTGGTTGTCGAGAGCCAGAAGGAAGGGGCCAAGTAATGGGCCAGAAGATCCATCCTCACGGCCTACGTTTGGGCATCACTTCCGACTGGAAGACCCACTGGTACGCCGATAAGGACTACGCAAACTACGTAGCCGAAGACATCAAGATCCGCGAGTACTTGGAGAAGGGCCTCGACCGCGCCGGCATTGCCGACGTCGTCATCGAGCGCACCCGCGACCGCGTCCGCGTGGACATTCACACCGCCCGCCCGGGCATCGTGATTGGCCGCCGCGGCGCTGAGGCTGACCGCATCCGCCGCGAGCTGGAGAAGCTCACCGGCAAGATGGTTGCCCTCAACATTCTCGAGGTCAAGCAGGTCGACGCCAACGCAACCCTGGTTGCGCAGTCCATCGCGGAGCAGCTGGTTAACCGTGTCGCATTCCGTCGTGCAATGCGCAAGGCTATCCAGTCCGCTATGCGCCAGCCGCAGGTCAAGGGCATCAAGATTCTGCTGTCCGGCCGCCTGGGCGGTGCAGAAATGTCTCGCGTTGAGCGCTACCACGAGGGTCGCGTTCCGCTGCACACTCTTCGCGCCGAAATCGACTACGGCACCGCAGAGGCCCACACCACCTTCGGCCGCATCGGCATCAAGGTGTGGATCTACAAGGGTGACGTTGTCGGTGGCGTGCGCGAGTCCGAACTGAACGCTCCGGCGCAGGGCCGTGGCCGCGGTGACCGTAACGGTCGCTCGCGCCGTGGTGGCCAGCGTCGTCAGCGCGCACAGCAGAAGCAGGAGGGCTAATCCATGCTGATTCCTAAGCGCGTCAAGTACCGTCGCCAGCACCGCCCGACCCGCTCGGGTGTGTCCAAGGGCGGTAACCGCATCAACTTCGGTGACTACGCCATCCAGGCTCTCGAGCCGGCGTACATCACCAACCGCCAGATTGAGGCCGCACGTATTGCCATCAACCGCCACGTTAAGCGCGGTGGCAAGGTGTGGATCAACATCTTCCCGGACCGCCCCCTGACCCAGAAGCCGCTCGGCGTGCGTATGGGTTCCGGTAAGGGTCCCGTCGAGAAGTGGGTTGCCAACGTTAAGCCGGGCCGCATCCTCTTCGAGATGACCTACCCGAACGACGAAGTTGCCATCGAGGCCCTGCGCCGCGCTGGCCAGAAGCTTCCGTGCAAGGTCCGCATCATCAAGAAGGAGGACCAGTTCTAATGGCTACCGGTACCCCCGCCCACGAGTTCCGTGAGCTCGACAACGCTGAGCTGGAGACCCGCCTGAAGGATGCGAAGGAAGAGCTCTTCAACCTTCGTTTCCAGAAGGCCACTGGCCAGCTGACCAACAACCGCCGCATCGGCACGGTTAAGCGCGACATCGCCCGCATCTACACCGTTCTGCGCGAGCGCGAGCTGGGCCTGTCCGTTGCTCCGGGAGCTGAGGCTTAATCATGAGTGAGGCAAACGTGAACACTAAGAAGGAAAAGGGCGCTCGCAAGACCCGCACCGGCATCGTTGTCTCCGACAAGATGGACAAGACCATCGTTGTCGAGCTCGAGGACCGCAAGCAGCACGCCCTCTACGGCAAGATTATGCGCACTAACAAGAAGGTTAAGGCGCACGACGAGAACGAGACCGCCGGCATCGGCGACCGCGTTCTCATCGCCGAGACTCGCCCGCTGTCCAAGGACAAGCACTTCCGTCTCGTCGAGATCGTGGAGAAGGCTAAGTAAAATCTAGCCCTCCTCGATATCAATGGCCCCCACGGTTTACGTGGGGGCCATTTTTATGCGCTTTTCACTTCCGCATCCGGCACGCCACAGACAACAGCCTGTCAGGGGAGCGGTCTACAGTTCTACGGTTTAAGCTGCGGGAACGTGTTAGGGTAAGGCCGTTCATCTCCTGAAAGGCCAAACTCTCTATGTCCGCGTTCTCTCGCTCTCTGCTTACCCTGGTCTGCGCTTCCTCTGTTGCAGCCCTCGTTGGTTGCGCCGCGGAGGAGCCTGCCCCGGTTGCTGCTGATGCCCCGGCTGTGGAATCCACTGGCGACGCTTCAACTACGCAGGCCGGGCCGGATTCGGACGCGCAGCCACAACCGAGCATCGAAGCGGCCGGCCCGAACCCGACGCTGCCAGCCGGCTATACACCTGGCGCCGCTGATTCTGGCGCGGCTGAAGGCGCGAAGACGTCCAACGCACAAGATGTAGCTAAAGACGGTGTGGGCACCTCCGCTGCCAGCGGCATTGAGAAGTGCGTGTACCGGAAGCACCGCGTCCGCAGCGAGGGCAATCCTGCCGATGTCCCGTCTACCGTGTCGGGCACCGTGTACAAGGCTGAAGCAGGCGACCTCGACGGTGGAGAGCCCGGCATCGTCTTGCCCGAATATGCCTCGGAAGAGGTGTGGGTCCTGGCCTTGGACGCACCCACCACGTTGAGCGGCAGCATGAGCGGCAGGCCGGGTGAGGTGGAGGTTCGTGCAAACCAGGAATGTATCGGAATAGTCGGCAATGGGGATTTGTGGGACGGCTACGAAGGCACGAAGGTCACCTTGCCGATCGATGCCACGAGCGGATTCTGGCAAAGCGATGTGAGTGTCCCGATGGGCACGCTGCGCATGCCCTACATACCGGCAGATATTCTTTAGCGCACCCGCCGGTGCGTGAGCGCGATAGCGATGCTAAAGACACAGAGCACCGCGCCCACCGCGAGAAGAAACGTGCCGATGCGGTAGGGCGCGGCGCTGGCCAGGTCGACGGTGCGAAAGACCTTGAGCCACACCAGCCAGCCCGCGATGAGCGCAACCGCGCCCAGCGCGGAGATAGCGCGCAGCCCCCGGGTGGGGCGCTGGGCGGGGGAGAAGGCGTGGTAGGAGGCGTCGACAAGCGTGGCACCTCCCAGCAGCACCGACAGCACCACCGCAACTGGCACCGGCAGAAGCGCGCCCGTGCCGAAGACGACGGGCAAAATGAAGGACACCGTCACCACGAGGAAGAGCAGACCGTGGAGCCCGGTCGTGCGCAGGGGATAGCTCATAGTAGTTCCTCCACCTCAGAAATCGTGGGAGGCTGCGCGCCCGTGCGCGAAACCGTGATCGCCGCGGCCGTCGCCGCAAAGTGCAGGATCTCCTGCCACTCCTCGACGCCCAAAGCGCTAACGTCCCGCTCCACCAACTGGCTTAAGAGCGTGGCCATCACCGTGTCGCCCGCGCCGATGGTGTCCGCCACCTCCACCTCGACCCGCGGGACCTGCAGCGACACCGAGTCCGTGCGCACGCTCAGACCTTCCGCACCACGCGTGGTTACGACCACGGGGACGTGCGAAAGCGCGTCCTCACCGAGGAATTCAACTTCCTCCTCGCTCAGCTTCAACAGCGTGACGTGCGGCAGCAAGGACAACAAAAACTCGCGGTGCGCCGGGGTGGCAAAGAAGGGGCGGATGTTCGGATCCAGCGCCACCTTTGTACCCTGCGCCGCAAGCGCCTGAAGTAGCGCGGCATAGCGGGATGCGCCCGGCTCCAGGGCGAGGGAGACGGTGCCGAAGCAGGCCCAGGGGACGTCGGCAAGCACCGGCTCCACCAGCCGGTCCGCCGTGCCCTCCGTATAGAAGGAGTAGGTGGCCGAGCCGTCCTCCCCGATGTTGCAGACCGCCAGCGTGGTGGGCTCGTCACCGCGCTGCACGAGCGAGGTATCCACTCCTTCTTTATGTAGGCGCTCCACGAGCGCCTGCCCGAATGCATCCCGCGAAAGCCGCGATTGAAAACCCACGCTTGCGCCCAAACGCCCCGCCGCGACCGCCACATTGAAGGGGCCGCCGCCCAACGCCGGGGTGAGATCCGCCAGCCCCCCGCGTCCGCGCGGAACGAGGTCAACGAGGCCTTCGCCACACACCATAATGTCCATAGAGCCCATACTATCGGGAGCATGAACTACCGTCCGCACTTCCATCTCTCCCCGCCGTCCGGTCGCCTTAACGATCCAAACGGGGTCTTCCTTGATGGCGATAACCTGCACGTTTACTATCAGCACGACCCCTGTTTCCCACACGCACCGAAGCAGACGGGGTGGGGGCACGCCGTGACTTGCTTAAGCGAGCCGCAGCCCTGGCGGCACTTCCCGGACGCGCTCTATCCCATCCGTGAGCACGACGCCCACGGTTGCTATTCCGGTGGTGCGGTGGTCGACGGCGAGGACGTCTGGCTGTTTTATACCGGCAACCTCAAGCGCGATGGCGTGCGGATTCCCTCGCAGAACCGCGTCCGCGCGGTCGATGCCGGCGGTCCAGAAGGCGGCTTCTACGAGCACGACGCCGCGAACCCCCTCATCGACGGGCCCGCCGCAGGTTTCACCGGGCATTACCGCGATCCCCAGATCACCCGCGACAAGGACGGCTGGCGCATGGTGCTCGGCGCCCAGGCGGAGGATGAAACCGGGCACGTGGTGCTCTATCGCTCCACGGACTTGGCGCAGTGGTCCTTTGACGGTGCGCTCACCTTTGACACCTCGGGCGCTGAGCCGGGCCTGAGCCCCGACCTGGTGCCGGGCGGCTACATGTGGGAATGCCCGAATTTGCTCACGCTGCGGGACCGCGCCACGGGGAAGGACAAGGATGTCTTGGTCATCTGCCCACAAGGTTTAGATCCCGTGCGCGGTAGCGCCACGCACTACGCCTCCTCCGACCAGTGCGGCTACCTCGTGGGCCGGCTTGAGGGCACGGTTTTCCACGTGGAGCGCGGCTTCAGCGAGGTGGACTATGGCCACCAGTTCTATGCGCCGCAACTGGTGGAGAGGGATGGCGAGGCCATCATGCTGGGGTGGATGGGGCTGCCCGCGCAGGATGACACCCCGACTGTCGCCCAGGGCTGGGTGCACACGCTGACGCTTCCGCGGCGCGTCTGGCTGGAGGATGGCTGGTTGCGCCAGGCACCGCTGTGGTCCGTGCCGGCGGGACCGGCGCGAGAGGGGTTCGGTTCGGTGGCCACGCTGCAGGCTGGGGAGGGCACATATGCGCTTGTCGACGCCTCCGGTGCCACCGCCTTCCTCGTAGCTTACGGCGGGGGAGAGCTGCGGCTCACGTCTGACGAAGATGAACGCGTCGTGCCGTGTCCAGCAGGAACACTGGAGCTTATCGCTGATGGCTGCGCGGTCGAGGTCTTTGCGGGCGATGGGCGGATTGCGGGGGCGTCGGCAGTCTTTGGCGCCGGCGACGCTCGCTGGCGCGGCTGGGAAGCCCGGTAGGGTGTGAATTTTCCTATATTTGCGCCCGAATGATTGGTTTTATGTTGGGTAACGTGTCTAATGGGAGGTGAAGCTATTTAATTCATCTCACTCTCCGAGGAGGCACGCCGACATGGATCACAAACAGGTCGCGGCGCGAACACTCAAAGCAATCGGCGGCGAAGACAACATTGTGGCGCTCGCGCACTGCGCCACCCGCCTGCGCATGGTGCTGAAAGACAGTAAAAAGGTCGATACGGCCGCACTAGAAAACGATCCGGACCTCAAGGGCATCTTTGAGGCCGGGGGCATGTTCCAGGTCATCGTCGGTCCGGGCGATGTCAACATCGTATTCGACCAGATCAACGCGATGACCTCGAAGGATATCGCAGTTTCTACTGACAAGCTCAAGGACATCGCCGCCGACTCCGGCAATTGGTTCTCCCGGGCAGTGAAGGTCCTCGCGGATATCTTCGTGCCGCTCATCCCGATTCTGGTCGGCGGCGGTCTGCTCATGGCGCTCAACAATGTGCTGACCGCCAACGGGCTGTTCGGCGAGCAATCCGTCATCGAGATGTTCCCGGCCATGGCGGATGTCGCCGGGCTCATCAACCTCTTGGCTTCCGCGCCGTTTGCCTTCCTGCCTATCCTGGTGGGCTTCACCGCCACCAAGCGCTTCGGCGGCAACGAGTTCCTCGGTGCGGGCATGGCCATGGCCATGGTGATGCCGGACCTGGTGAACGGGTATCAGGTGGCCGCGACCATCGAGGCGGGGGAGATGTCCTACTGGAATATCTTCGGCCTCGATGTGGCCCAGGCGGGTTACCAGGGTTCCATCCTGCCGATCTTGGTCATCGCGTGGATTCTGGCCACGATTGAGAAATTCCTGCACAAGCACCTCAAGGGCACCGTGGACTTCATGCTCACCCCGTTGCTCACGTTGCTGGTGACGGGCTTTATCACCTTCATCGCGGTTGGTCCTATTCTGCGCACGGCGGGCGACATGCTTGGCGCTGGGCTCAACGACCTTTACACCTTCGCCGGCCCAGTGGGCGGCTTCATCTTCGGTTTGTTCTACTCACCGATCGTCATTACCGGCCTGCACCAGTCCTTCCCGCCGATTGAGACGATGCTGTGGAACGAGGGCGGTTCCTTCATCTTCGCGGTGGCCTCCATGGCCAACATTGCCCAGGGTGGCGTGGCCTTGGCGGTCTACTTCCTGACCAAGTCGGAAAAGCTCAAGGGCCTGTCGGGCGCCTCGGGCGTTTCCGCGCTCTTTGGCATTACCGAGCCCGCCATCTTCGGTGTGAACCTCCGCCTGCGCTGGCCGTTCTACATCGGCATGGGCGCGTCCGCAGTGGCCTCGACGCTCATCGCGCTTCTCGACGTCAAAGCTACCGCCCTCGGCGCCGCCGGCTTCATCGGATTCGTCTCAATGCGCCCGGAGGATTACACGCAGTTCTTCATCTGCGCCTTCGTCTCCCTCATCCTCTCCTTCGGCGTGGCCTTTGTATATGGCCGCTACCTCATCTCCAAGAACGGCTCCATCGATCCCGATGAGGTCGGTACCGCCAACGCCGACGTAGGCGGTGCGGTTCCTGCCGCCACCGCTGATCCGAATGCCTACCGCGTGGCCTCCCCGCTGGCCGGAAAGGCCATCGCGTTGGAATCGGTCTCCGACCCGATGTTTGCCGCCGGCAAGCTGGGCGCGGGCGCGGCCATCGAGCCGAGCGAGGGGCGCCTCGTCTCCCCGATTGATGGCAAGATCACCGTCACCTTCCCTTCCAAGCACGCCTATGCCGTGCGTGGAAAAGATGCCGACGGCAACAACGTTGACATCCTCATGCACATCGGTTTCGACACCGTGAACCTGAAGGGCGAGCACTTTACCTCGCACGTCTCCAAGGGCGATGAGGTCAAGGCCGGTGACCTCCTCTGCGAGTTCGATATCGCCGCCATCAAGGCGGCGGACTACCCGGTGACAACACCTGTGGTGGTATCCAACTCGAAGAAGACGGGCCCAGTCCTCCCGGCCTATGCCACCGGTGCGGAAATCACCTTCGGGGATGCATTACTCACCGTGGACCCGAAGCCGAAACCTGCGGCTACCACCACCGCCGCTTCGGCGGAGAAGGCCTAGAGCCTCCGTCCGCCGATTCCATAAGTGCAGACCTGGAAGTACAGCACGGTCGTCGCCAAGCACTGCGCGTGCGCTTGACGACGTCCACCAGCGCCTCTGCACTTCCGGGTCTGCACATTTGGGTTTGGGAGGATGGGAAGTTCTGTGGGGGCGGGGAAACAGTGGGGTGCGCGATTTGGGGAAACAGTGGGGGACATGCTTGAATGTATGGGTTGCATATGGTCGGTCGGTGCAGCGCGATGCGTTTCCGAATCGCCACACCGAGACCCTTCGACCGCTGTGAACAGCGAGTTCGTCGCACAGCCTATGCCACGCAAGCAAGTAGACCAGGTGTGTCAAGGACGGAAATCTTGACGCACGTTAATCCAGGTCAGGAGACCCATAGTGATTCAGCAAGAATCGCGTCTGCGCGTCGCCGACAACTCCGGTGCACGAGAGCTCCTCGTCATCCGCGTTCTCGGCGGCTCCGTTCGACGTTTCGCTGGCATTGGTGACGTTGTCGTTGCCACTGTCAAGGAAGCCACCCCGGGTGGCAACGTGAAGGAAGGCGATGTCGTCAAGGCCGTCATCGTCCGTGCCAAGAAGGAGACCCGTCGCCCGGACGGCTCCTACATCGCATTCGATGAAAACGCCGCAGTTATTCTCAAGGGCGACAATGAGCCGCGCGGTACCCGCATCTTCGGCCCGGTTGCTCGCGAACTTCGTGATAAGCGCTTCATGAAGATCGTTTCTCTCGCACCGGAGGTGATCTAATCTTATGAAGATTCATAAGGGCGATATGGTGATCGTCATTTCGGGCCCGGACAAGGGCGCGAAGGGCAAGGTCATCGAGGCATACCCGAAGCGCGACAAGGTCCTCGTTGAGGGCGTCAACCGCGTCAAGAAGCACGTTGCTAACTCCGCTACCGAGCGTGGCGCCGAGTCCGGCGGAATCGTTACCCAGGAAGCTCCGATCCACGTGTCCAACGTTGCGATCGTTGACTCCGAGGGCAACCCGACCCGCGTGGGCTACCGTTTCGACGAAAACGGCAAGAAGGTCCGCATCGCACGTAGCAACGGGAAGGACATCTAACATGAGCGAGAACTACACTCCGCGTCTGAAGACCCGCTACCGCGAGGAAATCAAGAAGACTCTGAACGACGAGTTCAAGTACGACAACGTGATGCAGATTCCGGGCGTCACCAAGGTCGTTGTCAACATGGGTGTGGGCGACGCTGCCCGCGACTCCAAGATGATCAACGGCGCTCTCGAGGACCTTACCGCTATCACCGGCCAGAAGCCGCAGGTGCGTCGCGCTAAGAAGTCCATCGCAAACTTCAAGCTCCGTGAGGGCATGCCCATCGGCGCACGCGTTACCCTGCGCGGCGACCGCATGTGGGAGTTCCTGGACCGCCTGCTGACCATCGCGCTGCCGCGTATTCGCGACTTCCGCGGTCTCTCCGATCAGCAGTTCGACGGCCACGGCAACTACACCTTCGGTCTCACCGAGCAGACCATGTTCTACGAGATCGACATCGACAAGGTGGACCGCCCGCGCGGTATGGACATCACCGTCGTGACCACCGCTACCAACGACGAGGAGGGCCGCAAGCTCCTGCGCGAGCTCGGCTTCCCGTTCAAGTAAAGTAGCGCTTGAATCATTCCCCCGGCACTCCGTGAAGGAGCTCCGGGGGAATTTTTGTGTCTGCGCCACTGGTGAGTTTCGTCACCCTGAGCGCGGGGGAGTACACTACGAGCGTCTGAGAAGTCTGCGTCCCCCAGTGAGGTAAGAAATGTCCCTGAATGATGCTTCGGCAGCCGCGGTAAAGAAAAAGGTTGCGTTGCTCGACGAGTCCTTTGGCCGGTTTGCCGTGCGCTCCACCCTGGCGGGTGTGTACCTCGCCATCGGTACGGCGTTTGCTGCGGTGATGGGGATGGGCGTCGAGAAGCATGTGGAAGGCATGGGCTCGCTGGTGTTTGCCTGCCTGTTCGGCTTGGGCCTGTTTGCCATCGTCCTTCTCGGCGCGGAGCTGGCCACCGGCAACATGATGTACATGGTCTATGGCGCCGTAACTAAACAGGTGGGCTGGGGCAAGGGCCTGTGGCTGCTGGTGGTCACGACGCTGTTTAACCTAGTCGGTGCCGCCCTCTTTGCTGCAGCCATGGGAATGTCGGCCAAGCTGGGCGGAATCGACCCCAACCATCTCATTGCCAACCTCTCGATGGGCAAGCTGACCAAGGGCCCAGGCGGACTGCTGGTGGAGGCCATGCTGGCCAACTTCGTGGTCAACATGGCTATCGTCGGCGCGGTCTTTGCCAAGGATGTGGTGTCCAAGTTCTTCGTCATCGTGCCGATCATCGCCTGCTTCGTGGGCCTAGGCCTGGAGCACGTTATTGCCAACTTCTGCCTGATGACCCTGACCTTCTTCTGCGCCAGCCCGCTGCCGGAAGGCTTTACCCTCGGCGCGGTGTTGGCCAACTGGTCCATCGTGTGGGTGGGAAACCTCATCGGCGGCGGCTTCCTTATTGGCGGCGTGTACGCCTGGCTTAACTCTGGCCCGGAGGCGTACCGCGACTAGTCTTCTCACCGCCTCGGGCGAATCGGCCGTGGAGTAGCTTTCGGAACTGTTGGGGCTCTAAGAACCACGCAGTTCGTGGTCCGTGCAATGGTCCGGTTGGCCGATGGTTCGTCCAGTCATTCTTCCGTACTTCTTCAAGAATCCCTCCGCGGACAAAGACATCGGTTAAGGCACCGAGTCTCGTGGCTACGAAGACTGACAGTGCCGCTATTCGTGGTGTGGAAAAGCGGGCAAGATCTCTCCCTTCTTAAGAGCAACGCTGAGTCCATCTAGCGCAGATTAACGACAAGTAAACAGCCAAGATGGCCTAAAGATGAATCTTTTCTGTTGCGCCCAAAATATCCATTACGCCAGGTCAGCCAGAAAATTCGGGCGCTACACTGTGATTCGTACGTACTGAATTGTGCGAAGAGAGTTAGAGATTTCTTTTGGTATGAGGAGAGGCTATGACAATCGTTGTGTTTGATATTGGCAAGGTGTTGGTGCCGGAGGGAGATAGGGTTCCGCGCCTGGTTAACTTCATTACCGAGTGCGGATTGCCAGTGGATACAGAGGCGTTGATGAACGCGTATTGGGCCCATCGCGATGCTTACGACTTGGGGATGTCAGACGAGGAGTATTGGCCGAAGGTTCTTCTCGATGCGGGACTTGCACCTACTGAAATCGAGCATGTTGATTCCGCAGCATTGGGTGCCCTCGACGGTGAGCGGAACTCTGCAACTACCTCCGAGACTGCGGACTTCCTTGCGGAGCTTCATGCCGCTGAGGTGCCCGTTGCACTCTTGAGCAATGCACCGCATTCGATGGCGCGGGCGGTAAAAACTTCTCCGTGGGCGCAAGAGATTGCAGTACAAGTGTTTTCTTCTGAGGTGGGGGTTGCTAAACCGAGCCAAGAGATTTTTCGTATAGCCGAAAGGGAAATTGAGACATCCTTTGGCCCTCACAAGCGTGAAGACGTTGTGTTCTTTGACGATCGCCCAGTAAACATCGAAGGCGCCCAAGCGTTTGGCTGGCAAGGACAGCTCTGGGAGGGAGTGGGGGCCGCGCGTACTGTTCTAGCTGACGTATTGACCTAGCGTGACCCAGCTGAAAAAGATTGCCCTGGCCACACCAGAATGTGAGGCCAGGGCATTCTCTATTGTCTATCGCTCTCTCGGATCGAAGTAGAGCAAAGGCGGGAAGCTCTGCATGTCGTTAAACAAGGAGAAAAAAGCAGGTTCGAGGTTGATAACGCCCATCTCCTGTAACCAGGAATTATAAAGCTCCTCGGCCTCGGAGAGTTCCTCCAGGTTTCCTTCTGCCTGGGTAAGGCGGTAACCCAATGTGGAGTGTAGCTGGTAGTGCTCAAGGCTTGTCACGGGAATCTCGAGCGCCTCTCCAATATCACAACGAAACCGTTCGATCTCCTGACGAACTGACTCATCGGCCGGCTTCAATTTGACGGTCAGGTGTTCGTCGAGTGGGTACATCTCTACAGCGCGCACCGCAAGTGCCTTGGGCCCTTCAATGTTGGCTTCAACGAGGCGTTGACGCATCCGGACAACCGAATCAGGAAAATCATCGGTTTCGTTGAGCCAAGCTGGCCAAGCTTCTTTCTGACCGAGTAGAGATCGATGCTTGAGGCCATTGAGGAGGGTCATGTGGAAGCTGGAAGGAACGGTGAAGCCGTAATCGGTTTCCCAACCTCTAGACTTAATGTCGTCTTGAATTCTAATTTCAACTTGTTGGAACTCAGAGCCTTCAGGAACATGTGCAACAAAAGTAGAGCCTGGATGGCGACGAACATCGCCGCGCTCGGTGAACTTTTCCCAAGTATGGGGATTGGCAATCTTGGTCATTGAACTAGTACCTACTTACTTGCTCGTTTGTTATAGGAGGCAATGGCAGAGTCCGCCGTTTCTTGAGCAGTTTCGAATTCTGCCCTTGGGTCTTTGCCATTGGCGATGGCTGACATGGCTTGGCTATAGGACTTACGAGCGTCATTCAAGGCGCCGGTATGGCATCCAGCGGTAACAGTGTTGACTGGCGTAGAAGCATACTGCTCTAACAGCGACTTTTGCTGGGGGCTTAGATCTGTCAGAGAATCCATGGCTGCAGTTGTAGTCGGTAGGTAACCGGTTTCGTCAAAAATTTTCTTTTGAATTTCATCCGAACCGACAAACTTCATAAATTCCCAAGCAGCGGTTTGTTCCTCTTTTGAAGTACCTTCTTCGATTACCCACAGAGAGTTTCCTCCAGGAGCTGCGCCAGCGGCGTCAGTATCTCGTGGTAAGGCGTGAATGGACCAGTCCCAATCGAGGTTTGCCTCAGCGACGTTTCCGTAACCGCCAGAGGAGTTCATCTGGATAGCAGCATTTTGGCTAAGAAATGCGCCCGTGGCTGCAGACCCATCACTGCCCGCATCATGGATTGCGCCCTCCTTGTAGAGCTCACTGATGGTCGTCCACATATCGACAAGCTGAGGGTCGTCAATTCTGAACGTTGAAGCCTTTTCAGACGTAGTGCCATTCTCTGGTGTACAAAACTCGTTGCCCAACATGGCTGCCATCTCTTCGACATACCAGCCTGAGTGGTGGAAAGTTAATCCAGCCTTGCCAGTCTTGCCGTGCAGCTTTTCTACAGCTTCCATGAGCCCCTCGGTGGTGCTCAATGACGATGGATTGATACCAGCGTCTGCGAAGGCTTCGTCATTGACATACAAGACCGGTTGCGACACCATCGCTGGCATCGAGTAAATCTTGTCTCCCATCGTGTAGTAGTTGGCGACGATGGGAACAAGATCGTTGAAGTCATAGTCGCCATTTTCCTTTGCCAAGTCTTCAGCCGGGATAGCGAGCCCTGAGTCCATCATGAAGCGACTTTGAATGTCGCTAGCTTGCATGAGTGCTGGTAAATGGCCAGTTTGGACCGAGGCGATGAACTTGGAAATTGAGTCTTCATATGCTCCCTGATAAGAAGCATGAATTTCGTACTCGCCTTCATGCTCCGAATTGAATTGGTCAACAATAGCTTGGAGCGTGTCGCCAGAGGCACCTGAAGAGGAATGCCAGAAGTCCACCACAATTTCACCGGCTTCATTTCTTGGCACCGAGTCAGAGGATGAGCCGCAGGCGGTAACTCCAAAAGCAGGGATAGCCACGGCAGTGACTACAGACAAGAGCTTCGCGCGGGAAGAAAAAGGCATTACTTGACAGCTCCTTCGGTGAGGCCGCGGCTCAGGTATTTTTGGCCGAATATCACGAGGATTATTGTGGGCAGAGCGGCAATTAGAAGGCCAGCGAGCACAAGGCCAGTGTCGACGGCAGTTTCATCCGCCAAGGCTTTGATACCCGGCTGAATGGTGCGTACAGAGGGAGATTGGGTAATTAGCAGTGGCCACATGTAGCCATTCCAAGCGGCAATTGCACCGGTGACTAGTGCAGTCATGCATACCGAACGATTCAAAGGAAGAAGGAAAGTAAAGAGGAACCGAATCCTGCTGACGCCTTCGAGTTTCGTTGCTTCATAGATCTCCTTGGGAAACTGCTTGAAAGCTTGATAGAACAAGAAGATTGTGAAGGATGATGCGACATAGGGAAGGAAGATTGCGATGACTGTGTCGTAAAGGCCCATCTCACTCACAGTGAGATAGTTACCAATCACCGAGACCTCGGAAGGAATCATCATTGGGATGAGAAAGAAACCGAGGATCTTTCCAGGCATGGGAATACGGCCGAAAGCCAAGGCGAAGGCCGCAAGAACCGATGTAATAAATTGGCCTCCGGTTTGGCAAACCGTGACAATCAGTGAGTTCACAAGCTGTTGACCAACTTGGGACTGCTCCCATGCTCGTGGATAGTTTGAACCGACGAAATCACCGAAGAACAGCGTTTGGATGCCGGCTTGAATATCTGCTGTGGAACGTACAGACCCGACGAACGCGTAGACGACAGGAAATATGATAAAGATGCATGCAATAAGTAGCCAGACCCACATGAGTGCCGTCATCAACGGTGAGCGCAGCTGAGAACTGGGATTAGGAGTCGTTTGGGTAGTTTGGGAGCGCTTTTGTCGGCGGACCCGATTCACTCTTTTGTTCGGGGTGTCTGAGGTGCGAGACATCATGCTCCTCCTTTCAGATAATTCTTAAGACTGTTTCCGGCTTAGACGAAATTGGATGAGCGTGAGAACGAGGATGATGGCGAAAAGCACCATGCCGCGGGCTGAAGCTGCAGCAAAGTCTGCTGTACCGCCACCAAACGCCAAGTCATAGATGTCAAGTACGAGGGTCCTAGTGGATGATGCTGGGCCGCCGTCAGTAAGAACGTTGAAGATTGTGAATTCCTTCATTGCAGCCATGGACTGAGTCACAGCCAGGAATAGGAGCATTGGAGCAATTCCTGGAATGATGATGTAGCGCACGTACCTGATGCCGGTGGCGCCGTCGAGATTCGCAGCTTCTACGACGTCATCCGAGATCCCGTCGATAGCAACCATCAGCAGCAAAATGACAAAAGAAATACCGATCCACAGGTCTACTGTGATTGTGGAAAGTAGTGCGACTCGAGGACTGGTTAGCCACCCTACGGTCCCAAACCCGAGCATCGTCGCTAATTGATCAAAGAATCCGATGACGGGGGCAAACATATTTCGGAAAACGAGAGTGCCGATCGCCGTGGATACAGCCATAGGCACTAGCACTAAAGAACGCATCCAAAAAGTGCCCTTTAGTCGGTAGCTCAAGGGAAGCGCGATGGCCAAACCGATAGCGAGCTTGAGAACTACGGTGGTTACCGTAAACACCAGAGTTCGCACCAAAGTGGCACCGAAGGCTGGATCTGTGAACATAGCGACGTAATTCTCGAAACCAGCGAACCCTTTAGGTCGTCCAAAAAGGTCGGTTGAGGCGAACGACAAATACAGGGCGCGGAAGAATGGATAAAACTCAAAGATTAGAAAAAGGACAAGGGTTGGAAACAACATTGCCCAGGAAAGCCAGTCAATCCCTGCTCCGCGGCGCTGCTGTGCGTCCTCTTTGACGGTTTCCGCCGTACGGCGAGCTGAGGTAGCAGAGTTTGCGGTGATGCTCATTAGTTGATCCGCTCCTTTGTATGGCTGCAAAAAAGATGGAGCTTGTCGCGCTTGATGCGTACCGAAATGGGTGCGCCTTCGTCCAGCACCTCGGTGTTTGCAACGCGAACGAGAAGAGTTGCTGTGGTTTCCTCATCGCTGGTGTCAGAGGCTTTCGGGGGAGCGGCGACTGGTGAACTTTGCGGAACGATATGGACATATTTGTCGGAACCAAAGTTCTCGACATATTCAACAGTGCCCAAAATATCGGCCTCTGTTGACCCACATAACTCGAAGTCCTCTGGGCGAATACCAATGATGACTTCTCGGTCGTTTGGTTGATCTCGAAGTTCGGGTACAGGAAGAGTGAACCCATTGGCTTTCAGCTCTGAACCGTCTTTGACTGCAGAAACTAGGTTCATCGATGGTGACCCGATGAATGTAGCCACAAAAACGTTTGCGGGGCGTAAGTATAAATCCTCTGGAGTTCCGACTTGCTGCATGTTTCCTCCCTCCAGAACCGCGATTCGATCAGCCATGGTCATGGCTTCAGTCTGGTCGTGGGTGACGTAGAGCATCGTCGTCTCGAGCTTTCGCTGCAGACGGCTAATTTGCGAGCGAGTACTTACTCGCAATTTGGCATCGAGGTTGGACAGCGGCTCGTCCATCAGGAACACCTGCGGATTACGGACAATGGCACGCCCCATGGCAACGCGTTGGCGTTGGCCACCAGACAATGCTTTCGGTAGGCGGTCGAGGTAAGGCTCGAGTTCAAGTAGCTTTGCTGCTTCAGAGACGCGTTCAGCACGGCTCGCTTTGTCAACCTTCTGCATCTTAAGTGCAAACTCCATATTCTCACCGACCGTCATATGCGGATAAAGGGCGTAGGACTGGAAGACCATAGCGACATCGCGCTTAGAAGGCGGGAGCTGTGAGGCACGCTGATTGCCAATGAAGATTTCCCCACCTGTGACAGCTTCGAGACCTGCAACCATTCGAAGTGTCGTGGACTTACCGGAGCCGGAAGGTCCGACGACCGCTAGAAACTCACCGTCATGGACTGTGAGGTCGAGGTTATTGATGGTGGGTGTTTCATTGCCGGGGTAGAGCAGCGTAGCTGCGTCAAAAACTATGTCGGACATTGAGATAGCTTTCTGAACTAAAAGTGAACGAGCGTTATTGCTTTGATCTGCCGAATGCGGCGACATGGCGAAAGGTCGTAGGTCGCCGCCCTCTGGAAGCGAAAACACTGTCCCAGCTACAAGTAAACGGGATTACTCGGGTGCGTAAACAATAAACGAAGCGCCTCACGTCTTTTTTGGGGTGACATTTTTGCAGGTGGGAGCACTTTGCTTCGCTATTTCAAATCTGTGCAGCCTCCTGAACAGGGCGTTTACCTCTTTTGGTGATTGAGGGTTAGGTGAACAAGATTGCATGGTGGTTAACTGGCAGGATTTTGTTTACCCAATGCTCTGTAATGAGGCTAAGTTTCCCTTGGCGGAAGGGGGAAGTTTCCCCACTTGGGTAAAATGGCTTTTCTCACTTTTGGGTTAGTAGCGTCGGAGTATCTCCAAATGCCCCTCAAGCGGGGGTGTCTGATCGAGATATACTTAGTTGACGTGGCAAATGACCAGTTTCGATGAATGGCTGCGCAAATGGTGAAAGTAGAGCGGTAAAGGGCAACGGTGAGTACCGTTCAAGAAGGGCGACATAACGCAGCACTCTTCTAGCTCTGTCTTATGCTGCGAAGGAAGGGCTCTCCATGGGTGACTGTATTTCTAATGAAGCAGAGGGTCGACAGCCGACGCTGGGTGACATCGCTGCGCGAGCAGGCGTCTCTCGCAGCTCAGTCTCACGAGTTTTTCGGGGACAGAAGAAAGTGTCTGATGAAAACAGACGTAGGATCCTCGAAGCTGCGCATGAACTTGGCTACGTTCCGAATGTAATAGCTCGAAAACTATCGGCTCTTAGCGGGCGAACACTTGGTGCATTGGTCCGGGACCCTGCTAATCCTGCATACGGTTTACTTCTTCAGGAGCTGCAGGTTGCGGCTCATCGTCAAGGATATGATTTAGTTACTATGTCGGTAGCGCCAGGCAAGTGTGATGACCGGCAGCTAGACAGCTTGTCTCATCTCCTTGGCTTGGGGGTAGCGGGACTAATTGTCTCAACCGGAGATTTAGCGAGTGAGCTCTTGCTGCCGTTCTCAGAACGCGTACCAATCATCCGAGCAGGGCGACCGGAACCCGATGCGCTAATTCCCGCTGTGTCTTTCGATGCAGAACACGCAGGCAAGGTTTTAGCAGAGGCTGTTGTTAAAGCTGGCCACACGAAGATTGCGGTTGTGCGCACGTGTCCTGAAGTTTCGTTTCCTGAGTACACCCGAGCTCAGGCAACAATCGCGGAAATTCGTAAGCAAGGATTGGAGCCCTTTATTGTTGACGTGAAGTTCGATAGCGGGGAAGCGTATGTGGTACCTCTCATTAAGAGTGGAGCCATCACGGCTGTCATGTGTCCGACAGATTTGCGCCAGCTACATTACTTGCGTGTTTGCCAGGATGAAGGAATATCTGTTCCCAGCCATGTGAGCGTCACTGGCTGTGATGGGGCGTTGCCAGGCTTCGATATTATGGGTTTGACGACCTATTCTTGGCCTGTGCGAAAGCTAGCGACAGGAGCGGTAGCGTCCATTCTTGAGCTAATCGATGCTTATGGGGAGGTCGAGAAGCCGACCCCTTGGGTCCAGAGAAAGTACCAAGGAAAGCTAGTCCCCGGGCGTACTCTTTCGCCACCTAACCAAAGTTAGGTCTGGGATTCACGCAGTCGAGGTCGTGTTGTAAGCGAAGTATCTCCTGAAGAACTGCGCGGTAGAGCTGTGAGTATGATGTTTCCCGTAGTTAGGGAAACTGAGAACGCGGAGCCAGTTGAAGTGCTTGAGGTTTGGAAAGGTGCAATTGTAGCGATGGATCCGACGGTTTCGTAGCACTATTCATCGCGGTAATCGATCACTAGTACTACGAATTCCATATCCGGCGTTGCGACGATCCGCGCAGTACGCGAAGCTATCGTGTGACCAAGCTTCCGGAATAAAGGTTGAAGCGGTCGCCGCGGGCAAAGCCCACGAGCGCCATGCCGGTTTCCCGGGCGGTCTCAACCGCCAGCGAGGAGGCCGCGGAGACCGCAACGAGCATGCCGAAGCCGGCCATAGCAGCCTTGTTGACCAGCTCGAAGCTGGCGCGCGAGCTCATCACCAGGATGAGGTCGCTGGCGGGCAGCATTCCTTCCATCAGTAGGTGGCCGATGACCTTGTCGGCGGCGTTGTGCCTGCCGACGTCCTCGCGTACAACGACGGGTTCCCCCTCGAGCGTGAAGGCGCCCGCGGCGTGGATGCCGCCGGTTTTGCGGAACTGCTTCTGCTCCGCTTTCAAGGCGCCGGGCAGCTTGGCGACGACCCCCGGATCCACCGGCACCTGTGGGATTGAGTATCGCGACTGCTTCATTAGCGCCTCGATAGAGGAGGTGCCGCACACCCCGCACGCAGACGTGGTTGTCGTCAGGCGGAGATCGGCGAGGCTGATCGCGTGGGGGTTGGCTAGCTCAACGTCGAGCAAGTTATAGGGGTTGCGCCCGTCCACTGAGGCACCGGCGCAGTAGCGCGCCTCGGTGACATCGCTGGCCCTCTCGATGTGACCCTCGGAATGAAGAAAACCGTGGGTCAGCTCGACATCGTGGCCAGGCGTGCGCATCGTGGTGGTCAGCGTTTGTCCGCCCACGCGGATTTCCAAAGGCTCCTCGCCGGCGACGGTATCGCCGCGGGTATCGACCTGGATGACCTCTCCGTGCTCATCGAGGCGCACCTTGGTCACGGCGAAGGTGGCGTTGACGTGCCCGCTCATCGGTTGAGGGCCTCCTTGAGCGTGGCGATGTGGGTGCGGGCCTCGTCGACGTCCTTCGAGGCCAAACCGACCAGGTACGCCGTCAGCGGGGCAGCGGGGCGCGATTGGGTATGCGCGACGTCCTTGGTCAGATCGAGGAGTTCTCTAACCAAGGCGGTGGCGTCGGCCGGGGAGACGCCGACAAGCTCGGCAGCCTCCTCAAGCCACTGGTGTGCCGTGCGGATGGGGTCTTGTTCTTCACTCATGACTTCCCATGCTAACGCGTTTTGGAAAACAGCATGTCAGCGGGTAAAGTAAGCCGACGGACTTGCATTTTTCCTCCTCCGCGCCGCAAAAATGGCGCTGGAGGTGCGCAAATGTGCCAAGCCGGAAGAATTGAACACATCTACTTTGTTGTAGGCCCCTCGCCGTAGACAGCGGACCGTTGTCTGTATCAAAGGGTGGCGAGCGCCTCGCGGTATTGACCGCGGGGAGCGTGAGTAGCCCGAAATCACACGGAAAACGCTTTGGTGAGCTTTAAGGGAACCGCAACGAGAAAGGTTACAGGTCACTCATATGACTATGACTGATCCTATTGCCGACATGTTGTCGCGCGTGCGCAACGCATCCAATGCGCACCACGATTCCGTGTCGATGCCGACCTCCAAGCTCAAGGCGAACATCGCCGAGATCTTGAAGCAGGAAGGCTACATCGCTGACTACTCCGTCGAGGGCCGCGAGCTGTCCCTCGAGCTTAAGTACAACAATCGTGAGCGTTCCCTCTCGGGTCTGCGTCGCGTGTCTAAGCCGGGTCTGCGTGTGTACGCAAAGTCCACCGAACTGCCGCAGGTTCTGGGCGGCCTGGGCGTGGCCATCATTTCCACGTCTCAGGGTCTGCTTACCGACCGTCAGGCTCAGGAGAAGGGTGTAGGCGGAGAAGTTCTCGCCTACGTCTGGTAAGGGAGGATTGACACATGTCTCGTATCGGTCTAGCACCTATCGCCGTCCCGAAGGGCGTCGACATCACCATCAATGGCCAGGTTGTCAACGTGAAGGGGTCCAAGGGCTCCCTCGAGGTTGAGCTGCCGGAGCCGATCACCGCAGCCGTCGAGGACGATGAGATCAAGGTCTCCCGTCCGGACGACGACCGCAAGAACCGCGCACTGCACGGTCTGGCCCGCTCCCTGGTCAACAATGCCGTCGTTGGCGTGACCGAGGGCTACACCAAGAAGATGGAAATCTTCGGTGTTGGTTACCGCGTCCAGCAGAAGGGTAAGGACCTGGAGTTCTCTCTGGGCTACTCCCACCCGATCCTCATCAAGGCTCCGGAGGGCATCACCTTCGCTGTGGATGGCGCAACCAAGCTCTCCGTATCTGGTATTGACAAGCAACTGGTTGGACAGGTCGCCGCGTACATCCGCCGCCTGCGTAAGGACGATCCTTACAAGGGCAAGGGTATTCGCTACGACGGCGAGCAGATCCGCCGCAAGGTCGGAAAGACGGGTAAGTAAGCAATGGCTAACACTGAAAACGCAAAGCGCACCCCGGTTGGCAAGGACATTTCCTCGCGTCGTCGTGAAGCACGCGCGCGCCGCCACTTCCGCATCCGTAAGACCCTCCGCGGCACCCCTGAGGCACCGCGTCTGGTCGTTCACCGCTCCTCCCGCCACATGCACGTTCAGGTCATCGACGACCTGGCCGGCCACACCCTGGCCGCTGCTTCCTCCATGGAAGCCGACGTGCGTGCACTCGAGGGCGATAAGAAGGCCAAGGCTGCCAAGGTAGGCCAGCTCATCGCTGAGCGCGCCAAGGCCGCTGGCATCGAGAAGGTCGTCTTCGACCGTGCAGGCTACAAGTACCACGGCCGCGTTGCTGCGCTGGCCGAAGCTGCTCGTGAAGGTGGTCTGCAGTTCTAATGATTAAGGCATACGGAAACATCAACGGAAGGAACGCCTAATGTCGGACCGTGAACAGCGTGACGGCGGACGCTCCGCCGAGAACAACAACGACCGCAAGGGTCGCAACAACGGCCGTCGTAACGACCGCCGCAACCACCAGGACAACGAGCGCGATAAGTACATCGAGCGCGTTGTGACCATCAACCGCGTCTCCAAGACCGTTAAGGGTGGCCGCAACATGTCCTTCACCGCTCTCGTCGTCGTTGGCGACGGCCAGGGCATGGTTGGCGTCGGCTACGGCAAGGCCAAGGAAGTCCCGGCCGCAATCCAGAAGGGTGCAGAAGAGGCTCGCAAGAACTTCTTCCGCGTCCCGATGATTGCCGGCACCATTACCCACCCGGTTGAGGGTCGCGACGCAGCTGGCATCGTCATGATGAAGCCGGCCGCTCCGGGTACCGGTGTCATCGCCGGTGGTGCTGCTCGTCCGGTGCTTGAGTGCGCCGGTGTGCAGGACATCTTGTCGAAGTCCCTGGGCTCCGACAACGCTCTCAACGTCGTCCGCGCTACCGTGGACGGCCTCAAGCAGCTGGTTCGCCCGGAGGAAGTTGCTGCACGCCGCGGCAAGTCCCTCGAGGAGGTCGCACCGGCCCAGATGCTGCGCAAGCGCGCAGGTCAGGAGGCATAAGCAATGGCTCTGAAGATTACTCAGGTAAAGGGCCTTGTGGGCACCAAGCCGAACCACCGCGCCAACATTGAGGCTCTTGGTCTCAAGCGCATCGGACACTCTGTTGTAAAGCAGGACACCCCGATTATTCGCGGCATGGTTCACAAGGTGCGTCACCTGGTCACCGTCGAAGAAGTGGCAGGGGAGTAAACCATGGCTGATATCATCAAGCTCCACGACCTGCGCCCGTCCGCAGGCTCCAATAAGCCCAAGACCCGCGTCGGCCGCGGTGAGGCATCCAAGGGTAAGACCGCTGGTCGCGGTACCAAGGGCACCGGTGCTCGCAAGCAGGTTTCCGCTGCTTTCGAGGGTGGCCAGATGCCGATCCACATGCGTCTGCCGAAGCTCAAGGGCTTCAAGAACCCGAACCACGTTGAGTACCAGGTAGTCAACGTTGCTGACCTCGCAGAGGCTTTCGCTCAGGGTGGCGACGTCACCGTAGCGGACATCGTCGCTGCTGGCCTGGTTCGCAAGAACCAGCCGGTCAAGGTTCTGGGCAACGGCGACATCAACGTTAAGTTGAACGTCACCGCTGACAAGTTCTCCAAGTCTGCTGTTGAGAAGATCGAGGCTGCTGGCGGCACCGCCACCACCACCAAGTAAATCTCTACTCAGTAGATTTCTTCCCCCTGTCCACCGCATTCGTGCGGGGCAGGGGGATTTTTCATGCCTATTGTGCGCGCGGAGCTAAGAAGAGTAGTATGGCCCTTGGTTAAATCTTAGTAAGCGTTAAGGAGATTGTCATGTCGTCCGTATCTTCCATCGTGGCAACCGCCATCGCCGCACTTCTGCCCCTAGCTGGCGTTACTGGTCCCGTCGATGCACAGGAGATGCTCTCCCAGCCAGAGTCCGCCACCAGCACGGAGAACCTGCCCAGCGGCGAGCTGGCGGTGCAGCGCGAGCTGGCCCTTGCCACCCAGGAGCTCGGGCACGACTTCATGACCATTCGCTTTGAAGGCAATGACACCGCGCACATCGTCTTCCTGGAAACCTACAACCCGGATACCGACCAAGCCGCCGTGGACCGCGTGATGAAGGCTTTGGCCACCAACGGTTTTGATCGCGTCGATGCAGTTGCCTAGGAAGGCAGCGCGTTAGGCGTCGTTGACCGTCTTTTCATAGAGGCCGGGGAAGCGGCTGTCCGGGTCGGTGAGCGCTTTAATGCGCTCCGGCAGGTCACCGCCGTAGAGCTCGGCAAATTCTTCGGGGGAGTAGAAGGCTTCTGAGTACAGCGACTTATGCCCGCCAAGCTCGCTGACTTTAGCTTCGATGACGCGGTTGAAGGCGCCGTTGCCCGGGGCGGAGGGGTCGACGTGATTGCCCTCCACGCCCGACCAGAACCCCACGTTGACCCAGGTTTGGTCCGGGCGCAGCGGATACAGCGGCCACGGGGCGGGGGAATCAGCCGCGAGAGAGCCAGTGCCG
The DNA here is from genome assembly GCF_001814395.1 of Corynebacterium sp. HMSC059E07. NCBI lineage: Bacteria > Bacillati > Actinomycetota > Actinomycetes > Mycobacteriales > Corynebacteriaceae > Corynebacterium > Corynebacterium sp. HMSC059E07. The sequence continues at coordinate 155,949 of NZ_KV816287.1, read as the reverse complement.
ACGAGGTCTTCGACGCCCTCACGTAGCCGAATCGGGCATAGCCATACCGGTTGTATATCTGAGGCGGTAAAGAACCAGCGCAGGAATTCCGGCAGGTTCTCCGGGGTGACCTCGATGTCCTGCACCACGCGCTCACCCCGCGGCAGGCCCTTTGGCTTCTTGATGAAGTTGTACTCCAGCTCGTATTTCCGGTCCAGGCGCACGAGCTTCCAGTAGAAGGAACTGCGCCGCAGCTGCCGCGGCCACACCTTGCGCACCCGCGGGTTCTGCGCGCCAAAGGCTCGCGAGCACCAGAACCAGTCAGTATCCCAGCGCCAGATGTAATCGCGCACCGTGAGGCGGTCGCGGCGAATACCCCGGGCGTGCTGGAGGCTGCGGTAGAAAATCTCCTCCCTCGTGTAGTCGGAGGTTGGGCCCTCCTCCTCCGTGAAACGGGCCATGACCAGGTAGGATTCCTCCGGAGAGAAGACCACGCCATCGAGGCCGTGGACATCGAGGCCGTCGTAGGAGTGGGTGCGGGAGACGTCGTCAAGCGTGCGTGCCAAGGACTCAAAGTCGTGGAAGCGCACCTCCCTCAGTTCCACGTAAGGCTTCACCGCGCGCAGCTCAATCTTGAGGCGCACCGCATAGCCCAAGGAACCGTAGGAGTTGGGGAAGAGGCGGAAGAGATCGACGTTCTCCTCACGTGAGCACGTGAGAATCTCGCCAGTACCGGTGAGGATGTCCATCTCCAGCACGGATTCGTGCGGCAATCCATCGCGGAAGCTCGTGGACTCCACGCCCATGCCCGTTACCGCGCCGCCGAGCGTAATGGTCTTGAGCTGCGGCACCACGAAGGGCATAAGGCCGTGCGGCAAGGTGGCGTCGACAAGGTCCTCGTAGGTGCACATGCCCTGAACCTCGGCGGTCTGCGCAATCGGATCGACCTCAATGACCCCACCCAGGCCGGACACGTCGAGCCCCACCTGCTCGCCGCTGCGCCCGCGGAAAAGGTTCGAGGTTTTCTTTGCCAGACGTACGCGCTTATCCTTCGGCACCGCGCGGAAGCTACGCAGGAGCTTATCGACGCCCTCCTCATGCGCCTTCCAGCCCACCGGCGGGATCTCCATGGCGTCGACGCTGCGGTGATTGCGAATGAGATCAGTCAACATAGAATTCCTTTAAGTCTTTAGAAGCGCGAATCTTCCCACCAGCGGCGCTCGGGCACGCCGGAACGAGAACCGGCCTCACCCAGCTTGACTCCCAAGAAGTGGTACAGGTTGATGATGTTGTGCTCGAAGCCCCACTCGGAGCCGGCCATATAGATGGCCCACAGGCGCGCGGTGGGAAGTCCAACCAGAGAGCAGGCCTCCTCCCACGTCTCTTTAAGGTTCTCGCACCAATCGTGCAGAGTGCGCATGTAGTCGAAGCGCAGGGATTCCGTGTGGACAACTTCGAAGCCGGCGTCCTGCATGCACTTCGTGATGGTGCCGGAGCCGGAGAGCTCACCATCGGGGAAGATATAGCGGTCGATGAAGCCGCCCTTCGGGGTCTTGTGATTATCCGGGTAGGTGATGCAGTGGTTGAGCATCAATCCACCCGGCTTGAGCTTGCCGTTGAGGAAACGGAAGAAGTCCGGGTAGTTCTTGACGCCGATGTGCTCGAGTAGCCCGATGGCGGAGATAGCGTCGAAGCCTTCCTCGGTGACGTCGCGATAGTCCATGAAGCGGATTTCCGCGAGGTCCTCGAGACCCTCCTCCTTGATCTTGGCCTGGCCCCACTCAGCCTGTTCCTTGGAAAGGGTCACGCCGAGGGACTTCACGCCGCGCTTGGCGGCGTAGCGCACCATGCCGCCCCAGCCGCAGCCGACGTCCAGGTGGCGGTCGCCCTCCTTGAGCCGCAACTTGTCAAAGATGAGGCGATACTTGTTTTCCTGGGCCTCATCAAGCGTGGCGTCGGGGGAGGGGTAGTAGGCGCAGGTATACGTCATCGAGTCGCCGAGGAAGAGCTCGTAGAAGTCGTTGCCCACGTCGTAGTGATCGGAGATGACTTCTGCGTCGCGCTCCTTGGAGTGCTTGGACAATCCTTCGTGCAGCTTGCGGCGCAGCCACGAGGCGCGCTCGACTTCCGGGACCGGCTGGATCTGGAAAGCTCCCATCGAGGCCAGGGAGCGTGCCACCCTGGCCAAGGTCTTCGTGTCCGGGCGGGTGAACTTGTCATACATGGCGTGCAGCGCATCGAAGATGCCGTAGGGGTGCGCCGGGTGCTCTCCCTCGACAGTGATGCCGTCGGTGACATAAGCGCGGGCAAATCCTACATCCCCTGGGTGAGTAGCGATATAGGCCAAGCCCTGGAGGTTGTTGATCTTGACGGTAAACTGCGCATCGGTTGGGCCGGTGGCGGAACCATCGAAAGCCTCCCAGCGGAAGGGGTTGGGGCTGGGGACGAAGGTATCGATAATCTCGGCCACGGTCATTGGGGAGAATCGCTTACTCATAAAACTACATACTTCTTTCGGTTCATTGGCTGGCAGAAAAAGAACGGCCATACTCCGAGACGCCCCGGGCGTCGCGGGGGAGGTCGAAAAGACGTAGAAATCTTGTAAGGACATTGCCTTCAGACAACACAGGCAATGGTAGGCCCAATCCGGGGATAGCGCTAAGGGAGAAACCAAAAAGGGGACCTCCGGGCGGCCATGTGCGGGGTTAATGTGGCGAAAGTGGCCAAGGCTGGTAGGGTAATGGGGTCAAAAGTGTTCAACCGTTCCTATGAGATGCCTTAAGAGGGCTCTTAGCTTTTGGGAACAGATGAGATCCACCCCCGTGCGCGGCGAATTCGAACCGCACAACAAGCGCGGTAGGCCAGGAGGATTAAGTAGTGTCCGCCATTTTGCAGGCTTTTAAAGATGCCGACCTGCGTAAGAAGATCATCTTCACGCTCGTGTTGATTATCCTCTACCGCGTTGGCGCGCAGATCCCGTCGCCGGGCGTTGATTACGCCACCATCGCCGGCCGCCTTCGTGACCTCACGGAGGAATCCGGCAACCTCTACTCGGTGATCAACCTGTTCTCCGGTGGCGCGCTGCTGCAGCTGTCGATCTTCGCCATCGGCATCATGCCGTACATTACGGCGTCGATTATCGTGCAGCTGCTCACCGTGGTGATTCCTCACTTCGAGCAGTTGAAGAAGGAGGGGCAGTCCGGTCAGGCCAAGATGACGCAGTACACGCGCTACCTCACCCTGGCGCTGGCGCTTCTGCAGTCTTCGGGCATTGTGGCCCTGGCGGACCGCGAGCAACTCTTGGGGCAAGGCGTACGCGTCCTGGCGGAGGACCGTAACTTCTTTACCCTCGTCGTGCTCGTTATCACCATGACCTCCGGCGCCATCCTCGTGATGTGGATGGGTGAGCTGATTACGGAGAAGGGCATTGGTAACGGTATGTCGCTGATGATTTTCGCCGGTATTGCTACCCGCCTTCCCACCGATGGTGTCAGCATCATGCAGAACAACGGTGGCCTCGTCTTCGCCATGGTGGTCGCCGGCCTCATCGTCCTCGTCGTGGGCATCACCTTCATCGAGCAGGGGCAGCGCCGCATTCCGGTGCAGTACGCAAAGCGTATGGTTGGCCGTCGCCAGTACGGTGGTTCGTCGACCTATCTGCCGCTCAAGGTCAACCAGGCCGGCGTTATCCCGGTTATCTTCGCTTCCTCGCTGATCTACATGCCGGTGCTTATCACCCAGATCGTCAACTCCGGCTCCCCGGGCGTGTCCGATAACTGGTGGCAGCGCAACGTGATTGCGCACCTGCAGGCACCGAGCTCCTGGCAGTACATCGTCCTTTACTTCGTCCTCACCATCTTCTTCTCCTACTTCTATGTCTCGGTTCAGTATGACCCTGCTGAACAGGCGGAGAACATGAAGAAGTATGGTGGATTTATCCCGGGTATCCGCCCGGGTCGGCCGACCGCCGAATACCTGGGATTCGTCATGAACCGCCTTCTGTTCGTCGGTTCGATCTACCTGGCGCTCATCGCTGTTCTGCCGAATATCCTTCTGGACCTCGGCGTGGGCCGCGCAGGTGCCAGCGGCACTTCCGCCTTCGGCGGTACCGCCATCCTCATTATGGTCTCGGTGGCCCTGACCACGGTCAAGCAAATCGAGTCCCAGCTCCTACAATCCAACTACGAAGGACTGCTTAAGTAATGCGTTACGTACTCCTTGGCCCTCCCGGTGCCGGCAAGGGCACCCAAGCCGCCCTCCTCAGCGAAAAGCTCGGCGTTCCGCACATCTCCACCGGTGACCTCTTCCGCGCCAACATTGGTGAGGGCACCCCGCTCGGCGTCGAGGCTAAGTCCTACATCGACGCCGGCAAGCTGGTGCCGACTGATGTCACCGCCCGCATGGTGGAGGACCGCCTCAACCAGGATGACGCCAAGGACGGCTTCCTTCTCGACGGCTTCCCCCGCACCGTGGAGCAGGCCGATATTCTTGAGAAGCTCCTCTCCGACAAGGGCCTGAAGCTCGACGGCGTGCTGAACTTTGAGGTATCCGAGGACGTCGTGGTCGAGCGCATGCTCGCCCGCGGCCGCGCGGACGACACCGAAGAGACCATCCGCACCCGCCTGGGCGTCTACCGCGAAGAGACCTTCCCGCTCATCGAGCACTATGGCGATGCCATCATCTCCATCAAGGCCGAGGGCTCCGTTGAGGAGATCAACGAGCGCACTCTGAAGGCGATGGGCAAGTAGCCCGTCTTTTTGTCATGGCTTTTCGTCGACGCACTAAAACCATCCCGGCCCGCACTCCGGGCGAGCTTGATGCCATGCAGGCGGCTGGCGAAATCGTCGGCCGCGCCCTGCAGGCGGTGCGTGCCGCCTCTGCAGTTGGCGTGAGCACGCTCGAGCTCGACCACGTAGCCGAGCAGACCATTCGGGATGCCGGTGCCGTGCCCACCTTCAAGGGCTACGGCGGTTTTCCGGGGTCCATCTGTGCGTCAGTCAACGACGTCATTGTCCATGGCATACCCAGCAAGGAGATTGTCCTCGCTGAAGGGGACCTTGTCTCCATCGACTGTGGCGCCACGCTTGACGGCTGGGTGGGGGATAGCGCGTGGACGTTTGGCGTCGGCAAGCTCAGCTCTGAGGCGCAGGCGCTGTCTGATGCCACCGAATGGGTCCTCCACGAAGGGCTTAAGGCCATGGTCCCCGGCAACCGGCTTACCGACGTCTCCGCCGCCCTCGAGCAGGCCACCTACCGCGCCGAGGATAAGTTTGGCGTTGACCTGTTTATTGTTGACGGCTACGGCGGCCACGGTATCGGCCACGAAATGCACGAAGACCCCTACCTGGCCAATGAAGGCAAGGCAGGGCGCGGTCCTATCATCCAGGAAGGCTCCGTCCTGGCCATTGAACCTATGCTGGCGTTGGGCACTGAGGACAACGCCGTGCTTGACGACGACTGGACCGTTGTCACCCTCGACGGATCGCTGGCTGCCCACTGGGAGCACACCGTGGCGGCAACGGAGAATGGTCCTCGAATTCTGACGCAGCGTTACTAAAACGCAACATTCAGGTAGGAAAACCGTGGAGGAAGGTTTATACTTCTCCACATGTCTAAGATTCGCTCCTTTGTTAGCGCTCGTTCCCTACGCCGTGCCACCGCAATTGGCCTGGTAGCCGCCACTCTCTCGGTTGCCCCCGCCGCAAACGCACAGACGGTCCCTTCGATTGATTCCCTGTCCTCCGACGTTCAGTCTCAGATTGATGAGTTCGCCGGCCAGACCCGTGAGAACGCGTGGAACAGCCGCAACCAGATGCTGGAGACGCTGCAGAACGTTAACCCGCAGGCCTCTGATGCCCTGCGTCCCGTCATCGACGGTGCCATTGAACTGGTCTTCCCGGGCCTCATTGAGCAGAAGAACGCCGAGATTCGTGCGGCTCGCGAAGCTGCAGAGCGCGCTCACGCTGAGCAGGTTGCACGCGAGAAGGCTGCCGCTGAGGAGGCTGCCCGCAAGGCCGAGGCTGAGCGCCAGGCTCAGCGCTTCGATGTTGGCCCGTGCCCCGCGGATGCCCGTATCTGCGTGGATCGTGATGGCCGCCGCTCGTGGCTGCAGGATGGCAACGGCAACGTGACCTATGTTGCTCAGGGCATGTCCACCGGTATGCCGGGCCAGGAGACCCCGGCCGGTACGTTCTACATCAACCGCAAGATCAAAGACGAGATTTCTTGGGAGTTTGGCAACGCTCCGATGCCCTACGCCATGTACTTCACCAATAACGGCCATGCTTTCCATGAGGGCTCCCCGGCATACCAGTCCAATGGCTGCGTACGCCTGACCCACCAGGATGCTGTGCGCTACTGGAATGATGTGCCGATGGGTTCCAAGGTCTTCATCTACTAGAACCGCAGCGGCTAGTAGCCGACTCTCTCGCATACCTCCCGCGCCTTTGGGCGATGGGAGGTTTTATATTTGGAAAACGCGTATCCGCAGCGTATGCTTTAGAGCTGGTGTCTGTACGCAGCCAAAGTGGTTGTGGAGGACACCAGGCAGTAGACACCAAACATGCAGGTGGGGGCGTCGTCAAGCGCGGCGCGAAGAACCCCACCAGAAAAGTAGAGGTTATGGCTAAGGAAGGCGCAATCGAGGTTGAGGGTCGCATCGTCGAACCCCTGCCCAACGCAATGTTCCGCGTCGAGCTCGACAACGGGCATAAGGTACTTGCCCACATTTCGGGCAAGATGCGTCAGCACTACATCCGCATCCTCCCGGAGGATCGCGTTGTCGTGGAGCTGTCTCCTTATGACCTAACCCGCGGACGCATCGTCTACCGCTACAAGTAAAGACAGTAAGCCTCCTCACCCACGGGACGCACTTGGTGCGTCCCTTTCTACCTCAGGCTGCGATGGCCTGAGCCCACGCTGCTAAGCATGCCCACAGTTCCCCGGCACGGCCCGGGGCGAAGCGTATGCGTGGCGGGGGACGGATGAGGAGAAAACCATCGTAACAACCCGAAAGGACTAGCCATATGGCACGTCTAGCTGGTGTTGACCTCCCGCGCAACAAGCGCATGGAGGTTGCTCTCACCTACATCTACGGCATCGGGCCTGCCCGTGCCAAGGAGCTGCTGGAAAAGACCGGCATTTCTCCTGACCTGCGCACCGACAACCTCGACGACGATCAGCTGTCGGCGCTGCGTGACGTCATCGAAGCTACCTGGAAGGTCGAGGGTGACCTCCGCCGCCAGGTTCAGGCTGACATCCGTCGCAAGATTGAAATCGGTTGCTACCAGGGCATCCGCCACCGTCGTGGACTGCCTGTTCGTGGTCAGCGCACCAAGACCAACGCTCGTACGCGCAAGGGTCCGAAGAAGACGATCGCAGGAAAGAAGAAGTAACACATGCCACCTAAGACTCGTTCCGGCGCGCGCCGTGGTGGTCGTCGCGTCGTAAAGAAGAACGTGGCCGCTGGCCACGCATACATCAAGTCCACCTTCAACAACACCATCGTGTCCATCACGGACCCGCACGGTGCTGTCATCTCCTGGGCATCCTCCGGCCACGTTGGCTTCAAGGGTTCCCGTAAGTCCACCCCGTTCGCAGCGCAGATGGCTGCTGAGAACGCGGCCCGCAAGGCCATGGACCACGGTATGAAGAAGGTTGACGTTTTCGTCAAGGGTCCGGGCTCCGGCCGCGAGACCGCCATCCGTTCCCTGCAGGCTGCAGGCCTCGAGGTTTCCTCGATCACGGATGCCACCCCACAGCCGCACAACGGCTGCCGTCCGACCAAGCGCCGCAAGGTTTAAGGGAAAGGAAGAGGTAAGAAAATGGCTCGTTATACTGGCCCCGCTACCCGCGTATCCCGCCGTCTGCGCGTCGACCTGGTCGGCGGCGACATGGCATTTGAGCGCCGCCCGTACCCACCGGGACAGGCTGGCCGCAACCGCATCAAGGAATCTGAGTACCTGCTGCAGCTCCAGGAGAAGCAGAAGGCAAAGTACACCTACGGTGTGCTGGAGCGTCAGTTCCGCCGCTACTACGCCGAGGCTAACCGTCTCCCGGGCAAGACCGGTGACAACCTCGTCGTTCTGCTCGAGTCCCGTCTCGACAACGTGATCTACCGCGCTGGTCTGGCCAACACCCGCCGCCAGGCTCGCCAGCTTGTCTCCCACGGTCACTTCACCGTGAACGGCAAGAAGATCAACGTTCCGTCCTTCCGCGTTACGCAGTATGACATCATCGATGTTCGTGAGCGTTCCCAGAAGATGGAATGGTTCGAAGAGGCTCAGGACCGCCTGGTAGACGCCAACGTTCCGGCGTGGCTGCAGGTCGTTCCGGACACCCTGCGCATCCTCGTGCACCAGCTGCCCGAGCGCGCTCAGATCGACGTTCCGCTGCAGGAGCAGCTCATCGTCGAGCTTTACTCGAAGTAATCCTTCGGCATTTTCATCTTTACCCCTTCTACCGGCGTCATATAGCGGGCGCCGACAAGGAGAAACTCCATGCTTATTTCCCAGCGTCCTCAGCTCACCGAGGAATTCATCGACTCGTCTCGCTCCAAGTTCGTCATCGAACCGCTCGAGCCGGGTTTTGGTTACACCCTCGGTAACTCGCTTCGTCGCACGCTGCTCTCGTCCATCCCGGGCGCGGCAGTAACCTCCATCAAGATTGATGGTGTGCTCCACGAGTTCACCACCATCAACGGCGTGAAGGAAGACGTTTCCGAAATCATCCTGAACATCAAGGGTCTGGTTCTGTCCTCCGACTCTGACGAGCCGGTGGTTATGTACCTGAGCAAGGAAGGCCCGGGTGAGGTAACTGCAGGCGATATCCAGCCGCCGGCTGGCGTGGAGATCCACAACTCGGATCTGCACATCGCATCGCTGAATGATTCCGCCAAGCTGGAGATGGAACTCGTCGTCGAGCGCGGCCGTGGCTACGTCCCGGCTGCCTCCACTTCCGGGGAAATCGGCCGCATTCCGGTCGACCAGATCTACTCCCCGGTGCTGAAGGTCTCCTACAAGGTCGAAGCTACTCGTGTTGAGCAGCGCACCGACTTTGACAAGCTGATCATTGACGTCGAGACCAAGAACTCGATTTCCGCACGCGACGCCCTGGCTTCCGCCGGTGGCACCCTGGTCGAGCTCTTCGGCCTGGCCCGCGAGCTGAACACCGCTGCAGAGGGCATTGAGATTGGCCCGTCCCCGCAGGAGACGGAGTACATCGCCGCCTACAGCATGCCGATCGAGGATCTGAATTTCTCCGTCCGCTCCTACAACTGCCTGAAGCGCCAGGAAATCCACACCGTTGGTGAGCTCGCAGAGTGCACCGAATCGGACCTGCTGGATATCCGTAACTTCGGTCAGAAGTCGATCAATGAGGTAAAGATCAAGCTGGCTAACCTGGGCCTGGCTCTCAAGGACACCCCTGAGGACTTCGACCCGACCCAGCTCGAAGGCTACGACGCTGAAACCGGCGACTTCAAGGACCCGGCTTCCGACGATTCCGAGTAAAGAATTCCACTGAATCGTGACGGCGCGACTTGTGCGCCCCGTCGCGCGCTCACTTAATCCGCACACGAGGAGTACACAATGCCTACCCCCAAGAAGGGTCCGCGTCTCGGCGGCTCCGCCAGCCAGCAGAAGCACCTGCTGAGCAACCTGGCAGCGAGCCTGTTCGAGCACGGCGCAATCAAGACCACCGACGCTAAGGCGAAGCTGCTTCGTCCTTACGCCGAGAAGATCATCACCAAGGCGAAGGCCGGCACCGTTGCTGACCGTCGCGCTGTTCTCAAGCTCATCCCGCACAAGGATGTCGTTGCCTACCTCTTCGACGAGCTGGCACCGAAGTTCGAGAACCGTGAGGGTGGCTACACCCGCATCATCAAGCTGGACAACCGCTCCGGCGACAACGCCCCGATGTCCCAGATCTCCCTCGTTCTCGAGGAGACCGTGACCTCCGAGGCTAACCGCGCTACCCGCGCTGCTGCCTCCAAGCAGGCTGAGGAAGCTAAGGCTGAAGAGGCTGAGGCTGAATCCGCTGAGGAAGCAAAGGCAGAGGCAACCGAGGCAGAGGTCGAGGAGACCGCTGCTGAGGAGTCCGAGGAGAAGTAAACTTCTCTCGCCTTAACTAGGCCGCAGTACCACCTTAGGTGGGGCTGCGGCCTTTTGTTATGCTTTCTGGGCTATATAACCCCGACCAGAACGTATACTCTATGACCCCGCTGTTTACTGTGCTGTACGTAATCGGCATCGTCTCCGAGGCGATGACCGCTGCGCTGTCCGCTGGCCGGCAAAAGATGGATCTATTTGGCGTCATCATGTTGGGCGCAGTCACCGCATTGGGCGGCGGCACGATCCGCGACATGGTGCTGGGCGCCTACCCGTTGACGTGGGTGGCGGAACCGCGCTTCCTCTTGGCCGTGGTGGCCGCCGCCGTCGCCACGGTTTATATGTCCTTCCTAATGCACTATTTCCGGCATGTATTCTTGCTTCTCGACGCCCTGGGCCTTGCGGTATTCAGTGTCCTTGGTGCTCAGAAGGCCTTGGAACATGGCCATGGGTTGGTTATCGCTGCCGTGGCTGCGGTGCTGACCGGTGTCTTTGGCGGTATTTTGCGTGACTTGTTGTCCGACCGTATCCCGCTGGTCTTGTCCGCCGAGCTGTACGCCTCCATTTCTGTTCTTGCAGCCTTTTCTTATGCGGGATTGATGGAGCTGGGGCTCAGCGATGAGGTCGCTGGCGTCGTGACGGTATGCCTAGCGCTGGCGCTGCGCGTGGCTGCGATCTACTTTGGATGGTCGCTGCCGGTGTTTGAATACCGGGGAGCCGAACAACCCATGGACCCGCGCCTGCGCTTGTCTGCCCGCATTGTTCGGGATGGCGCCCGCAAGGCCAAGCGCAAAGCCGGCCAGGCCAAGAAGAATCTAAAGCACCCCAAGCGGGCTGGCTATGCCGCTTTGAGCAAGCTGGGCGTGAGCAAGAGCGCGAAGCGCCAGCACGCGGCCCAGGATTGGGAACTCAATCGCGAGTGGAATGCCAACGACTAGGTAGAATCAGCATCCATGACTAACGTTCGCCTTCGCCTAGACTTGGCCTACGACGGCACCGACTTCCACGGGTGGGCCAAGCAGAAGGGCGGCCTGCGCACTGTTCAGCAGACCGTTGAGGAGAAGCTGAGCATGGTGCTGCGCCACCCAGTGGAGCTCACCGTGGCTGGGCGCACCGATGCCGGAGTGCATGCCAGCGGTCAGGTGGCGCACTTAGATACCACACGGGCGGCGCTGGGACAGCGCAGCATTGACGGCGATCCCACCAAGCTGGTGAAGCGCTTGGCCAAGTTGCTGCCTGCCGACGTCCGCGTCCACGCCTGCACCGAAGTTCCCGCAGATTTCGACGCGCGCTTTTCTGCCTTACGCCGCCGCTACGTCTACCGCATCACCACCCATCCGCGCGGTGCACTTCCGACTCGCGCACGCGATACCGCGACGTGGTTCAAGCCAGTGGACCTGGAGCTAATGCAGGCCGCGGCCGATCAGCTGGTGGGGCTCAATGACTTCGTGGCTTTCTGCAAGGCGAAGCCGCACGCCACGACCATTCGCGAGCTCCTTGCCTTTGAGTGGAAGGACGTGTCGACGCCCGCGGAGCCGCAGCTCTACGAGGCGCACGTAACCGCGGATGCCTTTTGCTGGTCCATGGTGCGCTCGTTGGTGGGCTGCTGTTTGCGGGTGGGGGAGGGCTCGCGCGGAGTTGACTTCGCCGCCCATATGCTGCGGGAAGAAAGCCGGTCCTCAGAGATCCCGCTTGCTGATGCTCAAGGTTTGAGCCTGGTGGGCGTGGACTATCCCGATGCGGACCAGTTAGCCGCGCGCGCGGAGATGACCCGTGGTCGTCGCGCTGCGGAGGACACCGAGTTGGGTTAATCTAGAACCCACTGCGCCGTGGGAGGGTGGCGCTGCGATTCGGGGGAGGATTCTCATGGCACGCGCGTTGCCAACTACCAAGGCCCAGGTATCGGGCCACAAGTTTCTATTGCGCCGCCTCGAGCACGGACTCGTGTTCGGGGATATCCGTATGATTCATGATCCATTGAAAAGGCGCCAACGCGCCCTGCTGGGCGGGGTAGCCGCAGTAGCCTTCTTGAGTCTTGGCTCGGGGCTCATCGCCTGGATGCAGCCGGACCCGCAACCCGGCGATGCGCCCGTCGTGCGTTCCTCCGAAGGGCAGCTCTTAGCGCTGGTCAACGGCACGTATCATCCAGTGGCTAACTTGGCTTCGGCCAGACTCATTGCCAACGAGCCGGTCGAACCGCATGTGGCAGGGGATAGCTTCTTAGAAGAGATGAGCCTGGGCACCCCGCTGGGGATTGCAGACGCCCCCAACCTTCTTGCAAGCGCAACTGGGCAGGAACCAGGATGGTCGGCCTGCTTGGAAGAATCAACACAGGGCGCGAACTGGCAATCCAGCAGCCGCGTTGGCACCGTGACCGTGGTTGCGCACCGCGCTGTTCCCAGGTTCGATGAAGAGCACGCTGCCGTAGTGGAAACCGATGGCACGCAGTGGCTGCTCACCGGCCAGGGGCGCGTCGTGCTGCCCGAGGCTACGAGCACACAAGGCCGGGTTCTGCGGCGCGCGCTGGGGATGACCGCGGAGACCGCCGTGTGGGCCATGCCCGCGGAGCTGCTCAACACATTTGCCGAACTGGAGCCGCTGAGCTTTCCGGCCGCCCCGCCGGAGATTCTGGATACTGGTGAGCAGCTCTGGGCGCGCACGGAGCAGGGTGTTTTCTCCATCACCCCCACACAGGCGGAGATGCTGGTCGGCCTGGGCGCACAGCGTTTGCCTGCGCAGGCGCAGGAGGTGGCCGCGCTGGGCGACGTCCCACCGTCCTTCAACCTCCCCACCACCCGTGTGGACTTCCTGTCCCCTGAGCAAGGCTGGTTGTGCGCAACTCACAAGCAAGGTGCCGGAACTATGCGGCCGGTGGCGGCCACGGTGGACTTGCCGGGGGACTCGGCCGCGCAGCGTTTCGCCGGCCTCCAGGCCGGCGTGGGCGTGGACAGCGGGCACGGCTACCACGTGGTTTCCGCCACCGGCAGGCGCCACGAGCTGGCTAGCGCGGCAGAGCTTAAAGCACTGGGTGTGGGGGAACCGGAGCGGGTGCCGTGGGAGATCCTGCGGCTGCTGCCGGAAGGCTCTGCTTTGAGCCGCGCGGAGGCCTTAGAGTCTGAGCACTGAGGGTGGCTACGAGGGCGAGGATGGCCACGGCGCCGAGGAGAAGGCGAACAATCGGCCAGCCCTTGGCTGGTGGCGCCGCCTGCGGCCTCACCGCGACGGCACGCTCCTCACGGGATTCGCTCGCGGGCCGATAGGTCACTGCTGTGAGAGGATCAACCACCCCATGCCCGGGCTCTGCTGAGTCAATGATGCGCTGGCGCAGCTGTGCTGGGGAGTCCCCGGGGTAGCGCTGCGCCAACAAGGCGATCGTGCCACTGACCAGGGGAGCTGCAAAGGACGTTCCCTGAAAGACGGTGTCCTCCTTTCCCGTGGCCCATCCGCCGCCGGGCTCCAGCGCGAGGGGAACGCTGCCTTCCGCGCTGAGCGGTGCCGTGATGGAATACTCCGCGAGGTCGTGCGGCGTGGCCAGAGCACCAACCGCGAGGACGGTTTCGGCTTCCGCGGGAAAGACCACGTCATCCTTTTCACAGCCGCCGGCCGTCGCGTTTCCCGACGCCGCCACAACCACCACCCCAGCCCCTTCCGCGCGCTGCAGCGCCGCGTCCAAGGCGGAACGATCGACCCGCGTGGCGGCCTCCGGTGGAACGCACGACACCACGGAGACGTTGATGACCTGAGCACCCGCGCTGACGGCGTCTTCGATGGCGGCAGCCAGGCTGGCCAGCGTGCCGGCCCCGGCGCGGTCCGCCTCACCGTTGTCCGGCGCTGGGGTCCGGTAGTGCGAGCTGGTCTGCCGGATGGAGTAGATTTCCGCATCCGGGGCCACGCCGAGATCCTTGCCAGCGATGACGCCAGCCACCACCGTCCCGTGCAGGTCGCAGTCCCGCAGCGGGTCAGGCTCCTCCGGGGTCACGAAGTCTGCTCCTGGCGTCACCCGTAGTTGTGGGTGGGCGGCCACCCCGGTATCGATGACCGCGACCTTCACCCCAGCACCCGTGGCAAAAGAATGCAGCCGTGCCCGGTACTCCGAGTACTGCGCGGAAGGCTGTGGCCCTGCCGTGGCGAGCGTGGCCTTCGCGCAGGCGGTATCCGGTTCGCGGGCGACGGCTACGGGCGCACACAGAGCACTGGTACCCCAAGCCAGGCAAACACCAAGCGCAGCGCCGACAGCGCCTATTTGGGTCAGCGTATTCATGATCCCAACCCCCGAATGAGCTCGAAGAGCCCCGCCACGTGCGCGGCCAGCGGCAGGCACGCGGCCAGGGCGAGAGCCTCGGCGCGCTCGAACCACACGATAGTGGTCGGCTCAATCTGCCGTAGCTTGCCTGCCCACACCGGCACGGACAGCATGGCCGCGATGACCAGACCCGCAACGATGCTAAGAACCCACGTTCCCGTCGTTGGGGCGGAAAGCAGCTGCCACTCGCGTAGAGGTACGGCCACCGCGGCACACGCAGCAGCAAGGCCATAGATTCCCAGCGCCCACGCAGCGACGGGCCGGGCGTGGCGTGCCGCATGCACGATGACACCGCCCGCGACACTCAGGCACAGGGCTTGGGAAACAATGACGGTTGCGCCCTCGTGAGCGTTGAGCGCGACGAGGAGAAGGGAAGGAACGCCCGCCAGCGCGCAGCCCACTGCGATTCCCTCGTAGGCCTGCCCGGCGCGCCGGGCTTTGAGCGAGTTATCCGTAGGGTCCTCATCGGAGATGCTCAGGTCTTGTCCGGCGGTGGGAAGTTGTGGCACCCGGAGGCCAGCGAGCCGCGTGGTGAACAGGGGAGCGCCTGCGAGTAGGGCCACGGTGGCGGCAAGCAGCGGGGCGGGGCCAAGCAGGCCGATGAGCACGAGCAGGCACCACGTCGCGGCACTTGCCCGAGCACGTATTCCGCCGATGCGCACCAGATGGGAGAGCACCGCCACGGTACCCACGGCCGCCGCCGCAGCCACGAGTGGCGCGGCCGGAATCGCGGTTCCGGATGGGCCAGCAAAGAAGGGCACCCCAGTGGCCAGCGCCCCCGCCAGCCCGGCAGCCACGTGGGAGGCCGCGAGCAGGGAGCCGCGCCGGGTCCACGCCGCGAGCACGAGGCCGATTATCGCAGCGGCGGTGCAGCCAACCGCGGGAGACAGCGCGGCGGCGAGCAACGCGCCGACGGCGATGAGCCCCGCTGCGCCCCAGAACCCGGCCAGGCCGGAAAACTGCGCTGCAGAGACGTCGGCAGCGAGCGCCTCCGCGGCATCGCGCACAATCGGCGCCGGCGATGGCTCATCGGGGCTGAGCACGAGGACGGAACCGTCTTCCACGCTGGTGCGATCCAGCGGCGTGGTCATCGAAATGGTCTTGCCCGCCGCGGTGGTAGCGCGCCACAGGATGGGGGCTGGTGGGACGTCGACAAGCACGAGCAGTTCCCCCAGCACCTCCCCGAGGCTGGAAGAAAGCGGCAAGGATATGTCCGCCTCTTTGCGGGTATGACCTGCGTGGATGCGGACGGTGACGTGGACAGAATGCGCGAGTGCGCGGGTCATGGAATGTACCTCCCCCGAGAAAAATTTCTGGGCAACCCCTTGCCCATTGCCTCACATTGTGGCTTACTAGTGGCACGCTGTCCACCGCTTCAGGAGGCGGTGGAGTACTTCGGGGGGAAGGACTTTGACATGCGCGTACCCACACGCGTCGTGGACACTGGGCAGCCGGCCTATCGGGAGCCGGCACCGCCGTTGCCGCAGGGCAGCATTAACGCCGAGG
This sequence comes from Corynebacterium sp. HMSC059E07, assembly GCF_001814395.1. NCBI lineage: Bacteria > Bacillati > Actinomycetota > Actinomycetes > Mycobacteriales > Corynebacteriaceae > Corynebacterium > Corynebacterium sp. HMSC059E07. The sequence continues at coordinate 140,055 of NZ_KV816287.1, read as the reverse complement.
CCGTGCCGGAGGCGGCTCGCGCTCAACCCGTGCCACTGGTTCGCCTACTTATGCCGCTGGTCATGATCGCGGCCATGCTGGGCATGGTGGCGCTCATGGTTCTCGGGGCGGGGGACGCCCGCCGGATGAGCCCTATGAGCCTCATGTTTCCGCTCATGATGCTGGCCAGTATGGCCATGATGTTTAACCCGCAGGGAGGCGGGCAGGATCCGGATGAGACCCGCCGGACCTACCTGCGCCACCTCAAGGCGCTGCGGGAGGAAGCGCTGGAGCGCGGGGCGGCGCAACGCGCGCACGAAGAACACCGCAACCCTGACCCTGAGCAGCTTGGCGCGTTGATTCCGACAATGCGCCTGTGGGAACGGGATGCGGATGCCCCGGACGCCTTGGAGGTGCGGGTGGGGACGGGGCCGATGGCCCTGTGCACGCCCATTAACGTGCCGGATTCGGGCGCGGCGGAGGACCTCGATCCGGTGTGCGCGGTGAGCTTGCGCCAGACCGTGCGCGCGGTGGGAACGCTGGCGGACATGCCGGTGGTTATCCAGTTGCAAGCCTTTCCCATCGTTGGCCTGGCCGGCGAGGATGCGGCCGGGGTGGCCCGCGCGCTGCTGCTACACCTGGCCGTGCTGCACGGTCCGGAAACAGTGGGCATTGAGTACCACGGTGAGGAGTGGAACTGGCTGAAGTGGCTGCCACACGTTAGGGATCCGGGCCAAGCCCAGTTCCGCATCCGCGTTGTTGAGGAGGACCAGGCAAGCGGCGTTGCCGTGCCGCGCGGTGACGAGCTGGAGGATACCCCCACAACCACCATCGCCGTGGGCGTAACACCTCATTCGCCGCTCGGGCGCCGCGCTGAGGAAGAAGGCATCTACCTGCGGGCGGAGGGCGCGCTCTCCGTGGTTACTGCCGCGGGGGAGGAGGAGCTGGGACGCTGTGCGCTTGTCGACGATTCCACGGCCCTCCTGCGCGCCCGTACGCTTGCGCCCTATCACCGCCCCTTTGGCAGTGATGCTGCGGCAGCGCCCCGGCACGGTCGCGATGCAGACCTGCCGACCTTGCTGGGCTATCGGGACGTGGATGCGCTTCAGGCCTCCGGCATGTGGCAGGGACGTAGCCCGGCTGAACGGTTACGTGTGCCCATCGGCGTGGACGAGTCCGGGCACGCGCTGATGCTTGATGTGAAGGAGTCCGCGCAGGGCGGGATGGGGCCGCATGGTTTGTGCATTGGTGCTACTGGCAGCGGAAAGTCGGAATTACTTCGAACGCTTGTCGTAGCGCTGGCCGCCACCCATAGCCCGGAGGAGCTCAACCTCGTGCTCGTTGATTTCAAGGGTGGCGCAACCTTCCTAGGGTGTGAGGAGCTGCCGCATACCTCCGCCGTGATTACCAACCTGCAGGAAGAATCGACCCTGGTGGAGCGCATGTATGATGCCATCTCCGGCGAGATGAACCGCCGCCAGGAGCTGCTGCGCAAGGCAGGCAATTTTGCGAACGTGGGCGAGTTCAATGCCTCGGCTGCTGCGGTGGCCGAGCACGGACCTCTGCCGGCGTTGGTCATCGTGGTGGATGAGTTCTCGGAGCTCTTAGGCCAGCACCCGGACTTCGCCGAGCTCTTCGTCGCGGTGGGAAGGCTTGGCCGCTCGCTCCATGTGCACCTGCTGCTGGCCTCCCAGCGCTTGGAGGAAGGGCGCTTGCGGGGATTGGATTCGCACCTGTCCTACCGCATCGGATTGAAGACCTTCTCCGCGGGGGAGTCCCGCCAAGTTCTCGGAGTGGTCGATGCCTATCACCTCCCCGCCCAGCCGGGAGCCGGCTACCTCAAGACGGATGCCGATGCCCCCACTCGCTTCCACGCCTCCTATGTGTCTGGCCCGGTCACGCGCCGGGTAGCGCCTGATGATTCTGAAATGAATGCGCGGCACGCCGCGCGCGTGGAGCTTTTCACAGGGCAGCGCGCGGTGGAAGAAGAACTCGGATTTGCAGAGCTCGTAGATTCCTCGAGCACGCTCCTGGACACCGTTGTGGCCGCCGCCCGGGATGAGGCTGCTCGGCGTGGCCAGTCGGCGCGAAGAATCTGGCTGCCTCCCCTGCCGCCCGTGGTGGAGCTGTCCAGCGTTGCTTCCTTGCGGGAAGATTCTCCCGGCGCGGGCGGAGAGTTGCGCGCCGAGGTGGGGCTTATTGACCGCCCCTACCACCAGCGCCAAGACCCGCTCACCGTGGACTTTAAGGCAGGAGGTGGGCACCTGGCGTTGTGCGGTGGACCGCAGTCGGGTAAGTCGATGGCGCTGCGCAGTATCGCCTCCGGTCTGGCGCTGCGGCATTCGCCGGGACAGGTGCGTTTCTATGTCATTGACCTGGGCGGCGGGCAGCTGCAGGTGCTGGACCGGCTGCCCCACGTGGCGGGGGTGGCCGGCCGTGAGGAGCCGGAGAAAATCCGTCGCATCGTTGATGAAGTTGCCGGCCTTGTGCGTCGCCCGGAGCCCCGCCACACCTTTTTAATCGTGGACGGCTGGCACCACATCGGCACCTCCGGCGCGGATTTTGAGGACCTTGCTGAGCCGATCACCCAGCTGGTCGCCGACGGCGCCTCCGCCCGCGTCCACGTCGTGATCGCTGCAGCGCGGTGGACGAGCCTGCGGCCGTCTATTCGGGATCTCATCGCGGCCCGTATCGAGTTGCGGCTGGGCGAAGCAATGGATTCACTCATCGACCGCAAGGCGCAGCAGAAGCTCCCGGCAACGCCCGGACGGGGAATCACACCGGCAGGGGAAAACCTGCTTTTTGCCGCAACGTCCCCGCAAGACATCGCCCACATCTGCGGTGTGCATGCTGGTGCCGAGCCGGTTCCACCGCTGAAGATGCTGCCCGCCTTTCTCACCGAGTTGCCCGTGCCAGAAGACGGCTCGCCACCGGACGGGGTGGCCTGGGGAATCGGCGGGCCGGACCTCGAAGTCCTTAGCTGGGATCCGGCCGCGCAGCCGCACCTGGTGTGCATTGGCTCCCAAGGCTCCGGCAAATCGAACTTCCTCAGCGTAATCCTGGCCGGAATTAGCCACCTGGGCAGGGAAGCCGCCCGCCTGGTGGTCATCGATGAGCGCCGTGCACATTTGGGGACGTTGGATGAGGAGATGGTGGCGGCGTATGGGGCGTCGGCAAGCGCGGCCACCCAAGCCATCCTCGATACCGTGCGCACCTTGGAACAGCGCCTTCCCGGCCCCGAGGTCACCCCCGCCCAGCTTGCAGCGCGCAGCTGGTGGGAGGGGCCGGACATCTACCTGGTTATCGACGACCTCGACCTGGTCAGCGACATTGCCCTGGCACCCCTGCTCGAGCTCCTCCCGCACGCCCGCGATGTGGGGCTGCACCTGGTGCTTGCGCGCAAAGCCGGCGGCATCGGGCGCGCGATGTTTGGGCAGTTCCTCTCTGCGGTGCGGGACCTGCAGCCGGCGCTGCTGCTTCTCGACGCCGACCGCGACGAAGGCGCCATCTTCGGCATCAAGCCAACAGCGCTGCCGCCAGGCCGCGGCCAATGGGTCCTGCGCGGCATATCTCAGGGCTTGGCGCAGGTGTGTGCCGAGCGCCGATAGTTCACACAACCCACCACAGACCACACGCAACAAAGGAGACAACCAATGACCGCGACGCACGCACTGCGAACACCGACAACCGCGCCAGAGACCACGCTGATCGTCACGGTGCTCGATGCCGCCACAATTTATGAAGGCCCGGAAACGATTTATCGCTATGACCTGCCCGGCACGGGAATCGCCGAGGGGTGGGCGCTGGAGGCCGTCCTTGACCAGGCAGAAAAAGTCTGTGGGGCGGAATGGCCGGACGTCACCGTTGAGGTGGTAGCGGATCCATCCGGAACGGATGTCAGTGTCGAAGCTGTGAGTATCCTGCGCCGGCAACTCGCTGGTGCCGGTGCGACGGTCCTAGAGCCAGAACCATCGCCGCCGCCGGCACCGGTTGTAACCGGCACATCACAGGCTGCTTCCCGCTCGGCGGTGGGGGAGCAACAGTACGACTATGACGGTGCGAAGGAGATAACTGCTGAGCGGCCTCGGGCAGCTCGCCGTTTGCGCTCCCATCGCGCGGCGCAATCCCGTTGGACGGCGCTTTTGGGAGGCGTCGATCCCTTCTACATCGCGATAGCGGTCATGGTGGTTGTCGTCGCCGGGGTGTCCTGGTGGGCGGTGGGGCGCAAGGATGCGGCCGTGGCGGCGTCGACTTCCGAACAGGTGGATGAGAGCGCGTCTGTGGCTGCCGGCGCGCCGGGTACGGCCGCAGCACCCGATGGGGATGAGCGCCCTGGGGGTGCTGCAGCGGAGGTGGAGTCCGGGGGAGCCGGTAGCACGCAGCTGCGCCCTGGCCAGCAGGCCATCGAGGTGGAAGGGATGTCCCTGGTACTCCCGCAGGGATTCCGCACCAGCGTGGAGGATGGACTTGTCACTGCGGCCGGCGAAGACCCCAATTTGCGCATCCTTTTGGCAGCTGATCCGCTCTTCAATGTCCCCGTCGACGTCCTCTTCGCCGAGATTAAAGGACAGATCGACTCCGATCCCGCCCTCCGTGATCCGGTCGAGGAATCTGGGCGGCTGACGTATACCGAGGACCCTGGAGACGGTTCGCAGGTGACGTGGATGATGTGGGAGGACAAGGGCCATCAGATGTCCGTGGGGTGCCACACCAAGTTTGAGCCCAACGTGGTGCAGAAGGCCGCCTGCCGGATGGCTGCGGAATCTCTGGTCAAAAAGGAGTAGGCGGGAGCACGCCGCGAAGCTAAAAGATTTTTGAACGCGGCGGGAACCGATGAGCCACTAGCTCAGTCCAATAAGGGTGAGAAGGACACAGGGTGCTTCTCGGGGGAAAGAAACACGCACCAAGCCCTTGGAAAAGGGATATACCCCAGGTAGGGAACAAGACAGAAAGAGAAGAACATGACTCAAACGTTCCGCACAGAAGCCGACGTAATGGTGGCCACCGCCGGCCGCGTCGACTCCACCAATGACGAGGTACAGGGTGAGCTCACCCGTCTGCAGGGTGTTGTGGATTCCGTTCGCGGCAGCTGGGCAGGCCGCGCGCAGGTTTCCTTTGACAACCTGATGCAGCGCTACAACTCCTCCGCGCAGCAGCTGCGTGAGGCGCTGACCGCCATCAGCGAAAACATCAGGGATAATGCCCGCAACTTCGACACGGTTGAGGCGGATAACGCCCAGTCCTTCGAGAACGTCGGCGGCGCGGGACTGGCCTTGTAGCGCTAGCTGCGTTCACTGACTACAGCACACGTTGAATTACACACGAGCACACAGAAGATAAGGAACACGCAATGTCTGGAATCAAGTATCAGTTCGGCGCCATCGCCGGCGCCGCAGCCGACATCAACTCCACCTCCGGTCGCATCAATGGACTTCTCGGTGACCTGAAGGCCACCCTGCAGCCGATGGTATCGACCTGGGAGGGAGATTCCGCTGCGGCATATAACGCGGCGCAAGCTAAGTGGGATAAGGCGGCCGCCGAGCTCAACACGGTGCTGGCGACCATCTCCACCACGGTCTCCCAGGGCAACGACAACATGAGTGACGTCAACCGTCGCGCTGCCGCCAGCTGGGGATAAACCGACCCGGCTGTGAGTCTTGAACTGGGTGGGTGAGCTTTTTCTTTAACACCATTCACCACCATGAGTGATGAGCGGTAGGTAGGAAGGCGCGGAGGCTAGGAAAGGAAGGCGCAGGGAATGGAAGGGCTGGACGCGCCGCCTTGACTCAGTTTCTACCGCCCGCCCAGTGAAAGGCGCCGGTATCGCTTTTCATCAACGTTTCTGTCTCTACCCCCACCCCGAATGAATTGAGGTGGAGGCGTTGGTGAGGGGCGATATCGGCGTTTTGGGTTTTCAAACTGCTGCGTACTAAAGTGAAACACCTATGTGTCCGCACCCCGTCGTTAGTGGGTGCGCGCGGGCTGCAGGTCTCCACCGGCCGCTGTATGTACCGCGTCAAGGCTTACATAGCGATGGCCGGCAGTTCCGAGACAGACTTTCAAGGAGTCATTTTGTCTACTTTCCACCCGAAGAGCGGTGACATCACCCGCAAGTGGTACGTCATCGACGCTACCGACGTGGTTCTGGGCAAGCTCGCTTCCACCGTGGCTGACATGCTGCGCGGCAAGCACAAGCCCCAGTACGCACCGAACGTTGATTGCGGCGACCACATCATCATCCTGAATGCGGACAAGATCCACATTTCTTCCAACAAGCGCGAGCGCGAGATGCGCTACCGCCACTCCGGTTACCCGGGCGGCCTGAAGTCCATGACCCTTGGTCAGTCCCTGGACGCCAACCCGGTCCGCGTTATCGAGGAAGCTGTGAAGGGCATGATGCCGCACAACAAGCTTTCCAACGCCTCCATCAAGAAGCTGCACGTTTTCGTGGGCGAGGAGCACCCGTACGCCGGCCAGAAGCCGGAAACCTTTGAGTTTAAGCAGGTGGCACAGTAATGACCGAGCAGAACATCGACAACAATGTAGCCGACGCTGCCGACATCGCTGCAGCAACCGCCGCTACCGAGGAGTTCACCAACACCATCGGTGATTCCCTGGCAACCGATACCGAGGCTGAGGTTGAGACCGCTGCCCCGGCTATCCATGAGGGCCCGATCCAGACCGTTGGTCGCCGTAAGCGCGCCATCGCTCGTGTTCGCCTCGTTGCTGGTTCCGGAAACATCTCCGTCAACGGCCGTGCCTTTGACGAGTACTTCCCGAACAAGCTGCACCAGCAGGACATCCTGCAGCCGCTGACCATCCTTGAGCGCGATGGCCAGTTCGACATTAAGGTCACCGTCAACGGTGGTGGCCCGACCGGCCAGGCCGGCGCTCTGCGTCTGGCTATCGCCCGCGCACTGAACGTCTACAACCCGGCTGACCGCCCGGCCCTCAAGAAGGCCGGCCTGCTCACCCGTGACGCTCGTGCCGTGGAGCGCAAGAAGGCTGGTCTGCACAAGGCACGTCGTGCCCCGCAGTACTCCAAGCGTTAATCTTCGCGCACTGCATTTTCGAAAGCCGCTGCTTCCCTAGTACGGAGGCGGCGGCTTTCGCTTTGTGTAGGGCGTGCACAACGTGAAGCCGCGAGTCATAGACAGACATCGTTGGTGGCCCGATCTGCGGAAGCTATGGGGTAGCAGGCATAATGAACAACTATGACTCGACTTTTTGGAACCGATGGAGTTCGCGGCCTAGCGAACAAGAAGCTCACTCCGATCCTGGCCTTGCGCTTGGGACAGGCGGCGGCGGAGGTATTGACCTCGGACCGTGAGTCCTATGAGCGTCGACCGCTCGCGATTATCGGGCGCGATCCGCGCGTGTCGGGTGAGATGCTGGATGCGGCGATTGCATCGGGCTTAGCATCGCGTGGCGTCGACGTCGTACGCGTCGGCGTGCTGCCTACCCCGGCTATCGCGTTCCTCACCGATGACTTTGGGGCAGATCTCGGCGTGATGATCTCCGCCTCCCATAACCCGATGCCGGACAATGGCATCAAGTTCTTCTCCGCGGGCGGTAAGAAGCTGCCTGATGAGGTGGAGGATCGCATCCAGGCTGCCATGGGAAGCCTCACCGAAGACGGACCTACTGCGACCAAGATTGGTCGCATCATTTCGGAGGCCCCCGACGGCCGCGAGCGCTACCTCAAGCACTTGGCCGAGGTCGTGACCACGGATCTGAGCGGCATCAAGGTGGTCGTCGACACCGCTAATGGTGCTGCCTCCAAGGTGGCACCGCAGGCCTACGAGGCTGCGGGTGCTGAGGTCATTGCCATTCACAACAAGCCCAACGCTTTCAACATCAACGAGGACTGCGGTTCGACGCACATCGAGAAGACACAGGAGGCCGTCGTCGAGCACGGCGCCGATCTGGGCTTGGCTCACGACGGCGACGCTGACCGCTGTTTGGCCGTGGATGCCGAGGGCAACGTTGTTGACGGCGACCAGATCATGGCGATCCTCGCCGTGGGCATGAAGGAAGACAACGATCTCCGCTTCAACACCTTGGTGGCTACCGTCATGTCGAACCTGGGCCTGAAGCTGGCCATGCAGGAACAGGGCATCGAGGTCAAGGAAACCGCCGTGGGTGACCGCTACGTGCTGGAGGAGCTCAACCGCGGCGATTATTCCCTGGGCGGCGAGCAGTCCGGCCACGTGGTGTTGCCGGATGACTGCACCACTGGTGATGGCACGCTGACCGGCCTGTCCATCATGGCGCGCATGGCGAAGTCCGGGAAGTCCATCAAGGAGCTGGCTTCCGTGATGACGGTATTGCCGCAGGTGCTCATTAACGTGCCGGTTTCCGATAAGACCGTCATTCTTAAGGCTCCTGAGGTCAAAGAAGCTATCGCTGCCGCCGAGTCGGAGCTTGGAAACACAGGCCGCGTTCTGTTGCGCCCGTCCGGCACGGAGGAGCTCTTCCGCGTCATGGTGGAGGCTGCTGAAGAAGAGCAGGCGCGCAAGGTGGCGGGCAAGCTCGCTGCGGTTGTTGCTGCAGTCTAGTTCTACGCACCCACGCTAAACCCCGGGCCATGTGGCCTGGGGTTTCGTGTTTTGTGGGTGATGGGGGAACCGGAGGGGAGGTTTCTCAGTCCAATAAGGGCAGGAATCACTGTTTGTTGTGGACGAGAAGGAGGGCGCTCATGCCCGACGTATTTTTTGATGAGGACGAAGCCACGCGGCTTCTCGACGCCGTCGTGGACCAAACCCGCGCCCAAAGTGACGCGCATCGTGGGGACAGACCGAACTTTCCCGCGTCATCCGCGGGCAGGGACTTCGGCGGGCATGGGGCGCAGATTCAGGCGTTGCTGAGCCAGCTGCATGAGCGCGGAGCGTGGCGGTTGGACAACATATCGGCCACAGCGGATGCTGCACGCGCACAGCTGCGTGCTTTCGGGGAGATCGACCGTGGTCTTTCTGGCCAGCTTGGTGAGCAGGAAGCGGGGATGAACTGATGTCCACGATGGTCAAGTCACTTCTAGGTGATTATTCACAGGCGGTGTCCCAGTTCCAGGCCGCTAGCCTAGGAGGTTACTCCGGACCCAGCACACCTATTGGTCTGCTGGGGGACATGGTGGGCTCGGTCGATGGGATAAAAACGGATGACCTGGTTAGCAGTACCGCATCGGCGATGGGCGCTCGGCGCCCGCGGCGTGGCGGCAATGGTTTACGGGATTTCCTTTTAGGGACGGTCCTATCGCTTGCCGGGGGAGCGCTCATGGATCACCTGCGCGGCGTGCAGGATGACTTTGAGAAGGAAAGGGAGGAAGCCGATGACCTAGTGGAATCCGCGCAGCAGTGCTCGGAGGCCATTGAGGATGTGGTCGATGTTTCCGATTCTGCGGTGGCAGAGCTCATCTCCGCGGTCATTCCTCTGCTCAATATCCTGACGATGCTATTGCAGCGGCACCCTCTGGGGAAGGCCATCGTCCCGGTGATTTCGAGCATTGGTGGGGACCTGATCGATCAGACGAATGACACTATTACGCAGACCTGCCGGGACCGCGATACTGCCATCGAGAATTGCTATGGCGAGTTTGAGAGGCGTTGTTCTGAGGTGTGTGAGCGCGAGCTCCCAGAGACCCCGCCGGAACCCGAATGTGGCTGCGAGGACAAACCGAAGCAGTGTGCGCAACCTGCGCCTGAGCCTTGTGCGCCGACGAAGCCAGCCCAGTCCACTGAACCTGCTGTGCCAGCGCAGCCTTCTCCCGCACCGGCTCCTTCCACACCTGCCCCGCCGCAGCAACCGGTTGAGCAGGGGGTTGAAAAACCGGTAGCGCCACCGGAGGAACCGGCGCCGACTCGTCCCGCTGCGGCGCAGGAAAAAGAGTGCCCACCGGATGAAGAGAAGCCACAGCCTGCGAAACCGAGCCAGCCTCCAAGCGCACCAACTGAGGCGGTAGCGCAGCCTAAGCCGGAATCCACTGCGCCAGAAGCGCAGCACACACCGTGCGGCTGCCATGCGGAGAAAGAAGCGCAGTCCTGCGGTTGCAGTGAGCAGCAACGTGAAATAGAAACCACGAAGCCAGCCGATGCAGGGGTGGAGAGTCCCACCGAACCCCTGCAACAGAAGGTGATTGACTGCCCGGAGGATATGGAGCCGGTGGCTGAGGAGAAGGAGTGCCCTGAGGAACCAGTAGAAGGTGAAGACTGTGAGGCGCCAGAGCAGCTACCAGTTGCGGAGCCGGGTGAGTGCAAGCCTGAAGAATCCTGCTGTGGAAGCTTGGGAATCCTCGGCGTAGGGGTTGCCATCCTGGGGCTGGGCCTTCTGGCCGAGGCGGCTGTGGACTTTATCGAAAACCTGCCGGAACCAGAACCTGTACCGGTGCCTGAGCCCGAGCCCGAACCCCAGCCAGAACCAGAGCCCTGTCCGCCGCCTGCGCCGGAACCTGCTCCTGACAATGGTGTTACGCCGCCACCGCCGGAGCTGAACAATGTCCCGGAGCCAGAAGCACCGCCGGAGAAGCTTGCACACATGCAAGCAGCGGAAGTACCGGTGCCAGCACCGGATCCTGCGCCAGCACCCGCACCCGAGCCAGCGCCAGGGCCAGCTCCCGCAACTGAGGCTGCACCAGACATAGCGCCGCAAGAAAGCTCAGAGACATCGTCTGTACACGCACGAAAGGCAGGGCAGTGGTAATGCCGCACAATGATTTTGATGAGTTCGCGCGCGGATTCCGCGAGCGCACAGCAGCACGGCTACTGGAGTTTGAGAAAGCCATGGCTAAGGCACAGGATGAGCTGGAAAGATCTGCGCAGCGCGCGGCCCAAACCCAAGTGCACCCGGACCCACAGAGGCGAAGCCCAGCCGCCAGGGGTGTAGGGCACGGCCAAAGCCAGGGGCAGGGGCGGGGCCGCCCGCGCGGTCAAGTGCAATCGGTGCTCAGGCGCGGGTGACACGGAAACCGGGAAACTCCTCTGTGCGCCAGCAGCCCCAGGTGCTACCGTGGCGTGAGTAATCGCTGTACGTATCAACCAGGGTTTGGAGGAAGACCGCATGACAGTTCCTTGGCTTTATGACGTCTTGTGGGGCGTTCTTCCCATGCTGTACCTCTTGGTGGCTTTTGTTGTGCTTGGCATTGAGATTAAATACGACAGAGAAATGGCCCACATAAAACTGTGGACGGCCGCTCAGTTGCTTCTGCCGGGCATTGCACTTATCGCTTGGCTTTTCATTGAGGTTCCTCGGTTAAAACGACTAAAGCAGGACGAATAAACGATCGTCCTGCTTTAATCGGAGCACATGTGCGCCTTGCGGTGCTAGCTCGTCGAAACCTCTTCTGTCGTGCTAGAAACCGGCGCGTTTGGTGAGGTCTTCGCCGACGAAGCTCTCGACGCCCTTGGCGGAGGCGTCGGCAGCCGCAAAGTCGTCGTACTTGGATTCGCCAGCGAGGGTGGACAGGAAGAAGCCAGTGACAAGGCCGCGGGCAGTTTCGACTGCGGAACCTTGGAAGAAGCCGGAGCCAAGCGCCAACTTGAAGAGCTTGTCCTCGCTGAAGCCGGACTGCGTGCCCTTAGCAATTTCGCGGTAAGCCACCGGACCGCCCCAGGCGTTGGCCAGCTTCGCGGGGTTTCCCGCGCGGAAGATATCATCTTGGCCCGCGCCAATAACGAGGCCGCGTGCCTTCACTGTGTGTGCGGCCTGAACCGCGGACGGGGAAGTATCGGCGGGGTAGAGGGCCGCGACGGCGCGGACCTTCGGGTTATCCACGGCAGCCAGGGTAGCCACGCCGCCGCCCATGCCGTGGCCAAAGACACCCAGCTTGGAAGCGGAGACCGAAATCTTGCCAGCACCCAGCCTGACGCCGGCGGCAATTTGCAAGGCCGATTCGAGGTCGGCAGCCAAGTCGCGGTGTTTGGCAAAGACGCCCGTCTCCGTATCCGGAGCAACCACCACGATGCCCCAGCTGGCCAAGTGGCGCAGGGTGGCGTGGTAGTCCTTGATGCTCTTCGTCCAGTCGTGGGCAAACGCCACGGCGGACAGGCCCTTGCCCTCAACCGGGGTGTACACCTTGCCCTCAAGCCCTGCATAAGACAGGTCTCCGACGAGGACGCGGTGCGGGCCGCGCTTAGACAACGTACCGAGATGCTTCTTCAAATTCGCAGACACGCTTTACAGAATAGAGGAAAGAATAAGCAAAGCGGTGAACAGTGCGGGAGATTAAGTAGGATCCTTGCGATTCGGCATGTTAAATCATGCTGTAAAATTTCGACCTATGTGTGGAATCGTTGGATACATTGGCCATAACACCGATGGCCGTGAGTACTTTGCCCTAGACGTTGTGCTGGAGGGCCTGCGTCGACTGGAGTATCGCGGCTATGACTCAGCAGGCGTCGCAATGTACGCCGATGGCAAGATCGGCTGGCGCAAGAAGGCCGGAAAGGTCGCCGCGCTGGAAGCCGAAATCGCCGCGCGTCCGCTTCGGGATTCCGTCCTGGGCATCGGGCACACCCGCTGGGCCACCCACGGTGGCCCGACCGATCTGAACGCCCACCCGCACGTGGTGGATGGCGGCAAGCTCGCCGTCGTTCACAACGGCATCATCGAGAACTTCGCCGAGCTCAAGACCGAGCTGGAGGCCAAGGGCCACAACTTTGTGTCCGAGACCGACACCGAAGTCGCCGCCACCCTCCTGGCGGATGTGTTCCACAACGAGGCCGGCGGTGACCTCACCAAGGCCATGCAGCTGACCGGCAAGCGCCTGGAAGGCGCGTTTACCCTCTTGGCTATCCACGCCGAACAGGCAGACCGCATCGTGGCCGCGCGCCGCGATTCGCCGCTGGTTATCGGCCTGGGTGACGGGGAGAACTTCCTGGGTTCGGACGTCTCCGGCTTCATCGACTACACCAAGTCCGCCGTGGAGATGGACAACGATCAGGTCGTCACCATCACCGCGGATGATGTCGAGATCACCGACTATGCGGGCAACCCCGCCCAGGGCAAGCCCTTCGAGATTAAGTGGGATGCCGCCGCGGCCGAAAAGGGCGGCTTCAACTCCTTCATGGAGAAGGAAATCCACGACCAGCCGGCAGCCGTGCGCGATACGCTGCTGGGCCGCCTCGATGAGACCGGCAACCTGGTCCTCGATGAGATTCGCATCGAGGAGTCGGTGCTCAAGTCCATCGACAAGATCATCGTCATCGCCTGCGGCACTGCCGCCTACGCAGGACACGTCGCGCGCTACGCCATCGAGCACTGGTGCCGCATCCCGTGCGAGGTGGAGCTGGCACACGAGTTCCGCTACCGCGATCCGATCGTCAACGAAAAGACCTTGGTTGTGGCCCTGTCCCAGTCGGGCGAGACCATGGATACCCTCATGGCCGTGCGCCACGCCCGTCAGCAGGGTGCCAAGGTAATCGCCATCTGCAACACCCAGGGTTCCTCCATCCCGCGCGAGTCCGACGCTGCCCTCTACACCCACGCCGGCCCGGAGATCGCCGTGGCCTCCACCAAGGCCTTCCTGGCGCAGATCACCGCGACCTACCTGCTGGGCCTCTACCTGGCCCGCCTGCGCGGCAACATGTTCTCCGATGAGGTCAACTCCGTCCTCGAGGATCTGCGTGATATGCCCGATAAGGTTCAGGCAATCATCGACAACGAGCAACAGGTCTACGACCTGGCCAACGCCATGGAGAACGCCAAGTCGGTGCTCTTCCTGGGCCGTCACGTCGGTTTCCCCGTCGCGTTGGAGGGCGCGCTCAAGCTCAAGGAGATCGCCTACCTGCACGCTGAGGGCTTCGCCGCCGGCGAGCTCAAGCACGGCCCCATCGCGCTCATCGAAGAGGGCCAGCCGGTCTTCGTCATCGTGCCTTCCCCGCGCGGCCGGGATTCCCTGCATTCCAAGGTCGTCTCCAATATCCAGGAGATCCGCGCCCGCGGCGCCATCACCATCGTCATCGCGGAAGAGGGCGACGAGGCCGTCGAGGCCTACGCCAACCACATCATCCGCATCCCGAAGGCGCCGACGCTTATGCAGCCTCTGCTTGCCACCGTGCCGCTGCAGATTTTCGCCTGCGGTGTAGCCACCGCCAAGGGCTACGACGTGGACCAGCCGCGCAACCTGGCGAAGTCGGTGACCGTCGAATAGCGCCGCACCCTTAAGTGGCACAATGGTGGGCATGTTGAAAACCACCGTTGACCTCAACGCTATTGCCCACAATGTCGCTCGCGTGAAGGAGGCGGTGGCCCCGGCCCGCCTCATGTGCGTGGTCAAGGCGGATGCCTATGGCCACGGCATCGAGCGTTGCGCCCCGGTCATGGCGAAGGCGGGAGCGGACGCCTTCGGGGTGGCCACGCTGGCCGAGGCCGTGGCGCTGCGGAAGGTCATTGACACCCTTCCCATTGCCGCCTGGCTGTGGGAGCCGACGGAGGACCTCGCCCCGGCCCTAGCCGCCGGAATCCAGATCGGCATCCCTTCTTTGGCGCACGCGCAGGCGCTCATCGCCGCCACTGATGCGCCCACCGAGGTCTTCGTGATGGTGGAGACGGGGATGCACCGCTCGGGCGTCGACAAGCACGCGTGGGAGGAGACCTTCCGCCTGCTTGCCGACGCCCCCCACATCACCGTCCTGGGCCTCATGTCCCACTTTGCTTGTGCGGACGAGCCGGAGCACCCGCACAATGATCATCAGGAATCGGAGTTCCGCCAGGCCCTAGCGCTTGCCCGTGAGGTCGGGCTTGAGTGCCCGCTGAACCACCTAGCCAACTCGCCCGCGGCCTTGACCCGCCCCTCGGCGCGCTTCGAGCAGGTGCGCGTCGGGCTGGTCCTGTATGGGCTCGAACCGGTGGCCGGGCGCGACCATGAGCTGAAGCCCGCCATGACGTGGGAAGCGTCCGTCGTCGCGGTGAAGCCGATTTCGGCGGGGGAGTCCACCTGCTACGGCCTGACCTGGACCGCAGATAGCGACCGTCAACTCGCCACCGTCAGCGTGGGCTATGCCGATGGCCTGCCGCGAGCCTTTCAAGGGGCGCTGCAGGTAGGGATCGGCGGCGAGCTCTACCCGCAGGTGGGCAGGGTCTGTATGGACCAAATTGTCGTCGACCTTGGGGCCAATCCCCACGGTGTGCGCGCCGGGGAGACAGCCGTTATCTTTGGCCGTGGCGGCATGAGCGCTACCGAACTGGCCGAGGCAGCCGGGACCATCAACTACGAAATACTGTGCCGCCCCACCGGGCGCACCCAGCGCACATACCGCGAAGGAGCTAGCGATGCGCAGTGATTTTCCACACGAAGGACGCCGCGAGGCCGAAACGCCGGAGGATGCTCAGGCCTTCGGCGAGGAGCTGGGCGCGGCTTTAGAGGCCGGGGACCTGGTAATTCTTGATGGTCCCCTGGGCGCCGGGAAAACCACCTTCACGCAGGGCATTGCCCGCGGAATGCAGGTGAAGGGGCGGGTGACGTCGCCGACCTTCGTCATTGCGCGCGAGCACCCTTCGCGCGTGGGCGGGCCGACGTTGGTGCACGTGGATGCCTACCGCCTCTTGGATCATTCAGAGGATCCGTTGGGGGAGCTGGACAGTCTAGACTTAGACACCGAAATAGAGGACGCCGTCGTCGTCGCCGAATGGGGCGGGGGCTTCATGGAGCGGCTATCTGACTCGTACCTCGCCGTTACAATCAACCGCGATTCGGACGATGACGTCCGCGTATTCACATGGAAATGGGTGAATTAACGTGCTGGCTTTCCTTGCTGAACAGCCCCTGCTCACGCTCTTTCTGATCATAGCGGTGGGATTAGCCGTCGGCAAGATCAATGTCTTCGGCATCTCGCTCGGCGCCGCCGCTGCGATGTTCGTGGCCCTGGGATTGTCCGCGGCCAACCCAGACATCGTGGTCCCGGCGTTCGTGTATCAATTTGGTTTGGCCATCTTCGTCTATGTCATCGGCCTGAACTTCGGCCGTAGCTTCTTCCAAGATTTCCGCCGGCGTGGATGGAAGATGTCCATGGTGGTCATCGTCTTCTTCTTCGTGTTGGCGGGGCTGACCACCCTGGCGATGCGCATGTTTGATCTCGACCCGGCGATCAGCGTGGGCACGCTGGCGGGGTCGGTGAGCTCGACGCCTGGTATGGCCGCGGTCGTCGAAGCCTTGGGTGGCGATAGCACCCCGGTGGTGGGCTATTCCCTGGCCTACCCGGGCTGCATCATCGGAACCATTCTGGTTGCCGCGATTGGCGCCAAGGTGCTGCGCGTGAACCACATTGAGGACGCACGCGCCGAGGGCATGATCGCAGAACCGCTCGAGTGGCGGGCAGTGCGCCTGAACCGTGACTTCGACGCAACGGTGGGGGACCTCCAAGAGGTGACCGGCGAGCGCGTCATCGCCACCCGCCATGTCAACAACCCGCACGAGCACGACCTGGCCTACCCGGAGCTCCCGCTGCGCGCCGGTATGGAATTCCTACTCAACGGCACCGCGCCCGCGTTGGATAGCGCGATTTCCCAGTTGGGTGAGGAGATCCACATCAACCTTCATGAGGAGGATGGCCTGGTCTACCGGCGCCTGACCGTGTCCAGCCCACGTGTTGCGGGCTATCAGCTCAAGGACTTGGACACTGTGAAGGAAGGCTTCCTCATCGCGCGCGTGCGCCGCGGCGACTCCGAC
The DNA here is from genome assembly GCF_001814395.1 of Corynebacterium sp. HMSC059E07. Classification (NCBI taxonomy): domain Bacteria; kingdom Bacillati; phylum Actinomycetota; class Actinomycetes; order Mycobacteriales; family Corynebacteriaceae; genus Corynebacterium; species Corynebacterium sp. HMSC059E07. The sequence goes on along the minus strand of NZ_KV816287.1, from coordinate 123,416 downwards.
GTCGTGCCGAACGAAGAGACCGTCCTGAACTACTCCGATCGCGTGCGCGTCATCACCGCGCCGGGCAGGCTTGACGACGTCCGCCGTTTCCTCGGTGACTCCGAAGCCAAGCTCGGCAACGTCGATTTGTTGCCCTTTGCCCTAGGCCTCTTCATCGGTCTGCTCTTCGGCGCTATTCCGATTCCGCTTCCGGGCGGCACCACGTTGTCCTTCGGTTTTGGTGGCGGCCCCATCGTCGTTGGCCTCATCTTGGGCGCGCTGGGCCGCTCGGGCCCAATTAACTGGCAGCTTCCTTTCCACGCGAAGCAGACGATTTCCACGCTGGGTTTGACCTTGTTCTTGGCGGGCGTGGGTACGTCGGCAGGCGGCCAGTTCCGTGATGCGCTGTCGGATCCGACCTCCCTGAAGTACATGGGCGTGGGCATTGTGCTGTCGCTGGTGTCTGCCATCGGCATCGTTGCGGTGTCCATGCTGGCGCTGCGCCTCAAGTTTGATGAGTCGATGGGCATCGCCGCCGGCATGACCACGAACCCGGCGATCATGGCCTACCTCAACCCGCAAACCGGTACTCAGCTGGCAGAGCGCGGCTATGCCACCGTGTACCCCACGGCGATGATCGGAAAGATTCTCATGTGCCAGGTCTTGGCCTTGATTATTGTTTGATGGTTGTCGCGTAGGATATCCCCGTACTGTTTATTCCCGCTACCCCCGCGTGAGGAGCTAAAACACCTTTATGAACAAGCTTGGTCAATTCATCACCACTGTCGTTATCGGCGGCTTCGCCGTATTCCTTGCCGCCCTCATCGTGCTGCCGATGGTCCGGCCAGCGCAGGCGGAGACGAAGGAGCCGTCGACCGTTGCCCAGTCCCTGAGCGCGTACCCGAAGAACCTGGACTTCGCCATGTTCATTCCGCAGGATGTGTACGGCCAGGAGTGGGGTGCGGTCGCCGCCGTCTGCCCGGGTGCCACCGAAAATCAGCTCAAGAAGGGCGGCGTGGAGACGAAGAACCTGAACATTGACTTCGCCGACGGGGCCGTGCCTGATGACGTGAACTACATCCTGCTGGCTTCGCAGACCGGTGAATTCAAGGCGGAGAAGCTCCCGCGCGCACAGGTGGACCTGTGCGATGGTCTGCTGCAGCAGCTGAAGTCGCCGGAAGCAGCCAAGCAGGACATCCCGCCGCTGCTGCCGTTCCAGCAGGGCCAGCCGCTGCAGTTTATTCGCGATACCCAGGATTACGTGGAGCAGATGGGTAAGAACAATCCCGACTACGTCGATACCGACTGGCACCTCGCAGGCTAATGAAGGTTCTTGCACTCGATACCGCCACCACGGACCTGGTGACGGGCATCGTTGATACCGACACCGGGGAGAGCATCGACTGCGTCATTAGCGGCACGCGCGCTCACAACGAGCAGCTCATCCCCGCTATCGAGGAGCTGCTTGCCGACGCCTCCCTGACCTACTCCGACTTCTCCGCCATCGTCGTCGGCACGGGGCCCGGACCGTTTACCGGCCTGCGCGTGGGCATGGCTACCGCTTCCGCTCTGGGGGTGGCTCTTCACCTGCCGGTGCATGGCGTGTGCACATTGGATGCCATTGCGCACGGGCGCACGGGGGAGTGGCTGGTGGCTATCGACGCCCGCCGCAAAGAGGTCTACTGGGCCACCTACGCCGACGGTAAGCGTCTCAGCGGCCCGAACGTGTCGAAGCCGGAGGCCCTGGAACTGGGCGCCGCTGGGGTGTCGGGCGCGGATACCACGCGCCTGGTTTTCCCCGAGTCTATTGCCCCGCGCCTTCCGGAAGGTATCGCCGGCCTTCCCCGCGAGTGGGCTACCCCGCGCGCGGCGGGACTGGTTGCGTGCGCTGATCTTTCTGCCGAGCCCGCGCCGCTCGTCCCGCTGTACCTGCGGCGTCCCGATGCCGTGGAGCCGAAGGCGAAGCCGCGCTCGGCCGCTTTGGTCGGCGGCATCGGGGAAACACCGGCATCATGAGGCTGCGTCCGCTCGTGCTTGAGGACGCACCCCGCTGCGCCGAACTAGAAAAAGTACTCTTCCCCGGTGAAACTCCCTGGCCGGCGCGTGCCTTCGAGCAGGAAATCGCGGCGGGGCACACAACCTACTGGGCGGTTGACGCAAGCGTCAACCGCGATGACCACAACGACAACCGCGTGGGCCATAACGTCAACCGCGTGGGCCATAACGTCAACCGCGGCGAAGCTCTCGGCTACGCCGGCGTGGGGCGGATGGGGCCCGCGGCGTGGCCGGAATACGAAATCCGCACCATCGGCGTCGACCCTGCGGCCCAACGGCAGGGCATCGCGCGGCTGATGATGGACGCCATCGTCGAGCTCGCAGATTCCCACGACGCCCCCATCTTCCTCGAAGTGCGCGTGGGCAACGATCCCGCCATCCGCCTCTACGAGGCTTATGATTTTGTCATCAACGGCCTGCGCCGCAACTACTACCAGCCCTCCGGCGCGGACGCCCACACCATGTACCGACCACGAAAGAGTGAGAGATGTTAATCCTCGGCATCGAGTCCTCCTGCGACGAAACCGGCGTGGGAATCATCGAGCTGTCTGACAACGGCCACATGGAGATCCGCGCCGACGTCGTCGCCTCCTCCATGGAGCAGCACGCGCGCTTCGGCGGCGTGGTGCCGGAGATTGCCTCCCGCGCCCACCTCGAAGCGATGCCGCAGGTGATGAAGGCGGCGCTGGAGGAGGCGGGCGTCGAGAAGCCAGATGCAGTGGCCGCCACCGTGGGGCCGGGACTGGCCGGCGCGCTCCTCGTCGGGGCGTCGGCAGCCAAGGCCTTCGCCTCCGCGTGGGGCGTGCCCTTCTACGGCGTCAACCACCTCGGCGGGCACGTCGCGGTGGCCAACCTGGAGGGCGATGAGCTTCCGCACTCGGTGGCGCTGCTCGTCTCCGGCGGCCACACCCAGCTGCTCGAGGTCGAAGCCGTGGGCAAACCCATGAAGGAACTGGGCACCACGCTTGACGACGCCGCCGGCGAAGCCTACGACAAAGTCTCCCGCCTGTTGGGTTTGGGGTATCCGGGAGGGCCGGTCATCGATAAGCTGGCCGCCCAAGGCGAGCCCACCATCGATTTGCCGCGTGGTTTGTCCAAGGCCGAGGACCTGCGCGGGCCCAACCGCCACAACTTCTCCTTTTCCGGCCTCAAAACGGCAGTAGCGCGCCACGTGGAAAAAGCCGAGCGCGAGGGCGCGACGGTCCAGGTTGAGGACCTGTGTGCCTCCTTCCAGGAGGCGGTGGCAGATGTGCTGACCGCCAAGGCCGTGCGCGCCTGCCAGGACACTGGCGCCAAGGTACTGCTGCTCGGCGGTGGCGTGGCGGCGAATTCGCGGCTGCGCGCACTGGCGGCGAAGCGCTGCGAATCCGCGGGCATCGAGCTGCGTGTGCCGCGCTTCAAGCTGTGCACCGATAATGGCGTGATGATCGCGGCGGTGGCCGCCCAGCTCATCCACGAAGGCGCAGAACCCTCCGGCCTGGCATGCGGGACCGATACACAGCTTGAGGTGGAAGTGCCGCTCGTGGCTGCTGCGCGCTAGCGGATGCGCAACCCCCGGGGTGCAGGTAGTGTGATGACCGATAATTGCCTCGCTCGCACATAAGGAGCTCACACCGCTATGACCACTGGATTCCTCGTTAACCCCGATCTGTCCCGCCGCACCATCGAGTTTGAGCTCGAGCACGCAAATCAATTCCTCGGCGGCACCACCGAGGATCGCGTCTCTGTGGCCTTCCAGGATGATGGCCAGACCTACGCGGCGCTGTTTAACCCGAACGCCAAGGCTGAAGGCGCCGACCCGAACCCGGTGGCTTCCCTGGCGCGCAATGCAGCTGCGACCGGCAATTCCGCCTTCTTGCAGGACCCAATCCGTTCCATCTGCGGTCCGGTTATCTTCGTTGCTGCCGACGGCGACGACAAGAACATCGACGAGGTCGCCGAGGCCGTGGAGCACGGCATCCGCGCGGTGAAGAACTACCACGAGGACAACCCGGAGGAGTACCAGCTGTGGCGTGCGGCTGTGCTGAACTCCCACCGGCAGGTCTAATTCCAGCCCTTGTTTGTAGGGCCTCAGCGCTTTTCTAGCGCCCGGTGTGGCGCAGCCATGCCAATACGGCCTTCACCCGCCGGTTGGAGTCCTCGGGTCGAAACCCGAGCTTTATAAATACATTGGAGACGTGCTTGCTTACTGCTCCGGAGGTAAGGACGAGTGTGTCTTCAATGTCTTTATTGCTCAATCCTTGGGCCATAAGCCCCAGTACCTCCCGCTCGCGAGCGGTGAGTCGGGCTAGACCAGTGTGCCTTGCAGAAAGCAGCGCCGTGACCACCTCTGGGTCCACCACGGTGCCGCCGCGGGCGACATCGTTAAGCGTGCGCACGAATTCTTCAACATCAGAAACGCGCTCCTTGAGTAGGTACCCGAATCCGCCGTGCTCCAGGAGGCGGTCGAGATAGCTCGCCGCTACGTATTGGCTCAGCACCACCACGGGTTGGGTGGGGTCGGCTGCCCGTAGATCGTGCACGGCTTGAAGCCCGTCATCGGTCATCGTGGGCGGCATGCGCACATCGCTGATAATGAGGTCGAAGTCTTCCTGCCCTGCGATGGCGCGCAGTGCTTCGGCATCTGTGACCGCCGTGACGCTATGGCCGAGAGCACCGAGTAGTTGCTCCAGACCCGCGCGCAGGAGCGCGGAATCTTCTGCGAGTAGTAGCTTCATTCCGCCTCCTTCAGCGGTAGTTTGACCAGCAGCTGGCCGCCGCCTTTACCTGTAGCATTGGTGCTATCAGCACCAAAGGTTACTGTGCCGCCGAGTGCAGCAGCACGCTCGCGCAGCCCGGCGAGGCCCGTGCCCGAACCCACAGCTGCACTCTCACCGTCCGGCTCTTCGTCCGTGGGGCCCGTGCCATTATCTACGATTTTTAGGCGCAGCATATCCCTAAAAGCGACCGTTACCACGGCTTCGGTGGCTGCGCCGTGCTTAGAGGCATTTGTGAGCGCCTCGGCGACTGCATGGTAAGCCAGCAATGCTGTGGTCTCGTCAATCGAGCTCTCGGCGCCCTCTACGCGAAGTGTGGTCTCAAGCCCGGAATGGGCGAGTAACTCGTCGAGGGCGGGGATAAGCCCGTCATCGAAAAGCACCTGCGGCGCAATGCCACGCACTGTCGCCCGCAATGAAGCCAGAGCCAAAGAGGCATTATGTTCTGCGTCAGTCAAGGCCTGTTGTGCCTGGGGCGGGGCTTGTAGTTTTGCCGCGGCCAAGTTGAGCTTGAGCGCGGTGAGGTACTGCTGCGGGCCATCGTGCAGTTCGCGTTCGATGCGGCGGCGCTCGCCGGAGAAGGCATCGATAAGCGTGGCACGCGAGGCCGCCATTTCCTCGGCCGAAGGACTCAATGCCAGTCGGGTCAGCGAGACCGACACTAAGACCAAGAGGCGGTTGAGACCTACCAGTAACACCACAAGCAACAGGGCAGCCAGCCAGCAGGTTAAGAAAATGAGCGGTCGGTTGGAGGTGGACCACTCGCCAACGGAGAACTCGGCCTTAGGTACGAATGGCGTTATCGCTAGCACACCCGCTGTGAAACCCAGGGCCGTCCACGCGGTAAAGCATGCAGCCGAAATCAATAACTGCAACACAAGGTGATAGAACTGCTGCCAATCAAACCATCGATCTGCGCGCCGGGGTGGAATTTCCACGCCCATCCACTGCGCGCCCAACCGGCCGACAAGTTCCGCGGCGCGACCCACCAACGGGATCCACGGCAGCATCAGCACCGAAATCACCAAGGTTGGGATACACAGCATGCCGAGGAGGAGGCTCCACGCACAAGCTTTGAAGGTTCGCATAGTTTTCGACCCTATCCGCCATGCCGGTGGAAGGGCAGTGGAGCTAGCTCCACCATTTTCCGGGCAGCCCGCCCCATGTCATTGTCGTGCGTGGCCGAGTGGAATCAAAGGCATGTTAAAAGCAGAAAATCTTAGTAAGCGCTACGGCCGCCGCACCGTGCTTAATCGCGTCAATGTGTCTATCGCCCCAGGCGAATTCGTTGCCATCATGGGGCCATCTGGAAGCGGCAAAACCACGCTCCTGAACCTGCTATCCGGGCTCGATAAGCCCACTTCCGGCCGAGTCAACGCGCCGGGGCGCAAGCAGCGTGCATTTGTATTCCAAGACTACAACCTGCTGGAATCCCTCAACGCGCGACGCAATGCTACCTTGACGGCGCGTTTTTCCGGACGGCGCCCTGCACGCGGCCGGGTGGCAGAGGTCTTCGACTCGCTCGGTCTCGCTGGATTGGAGAGCCGCCTGCCCGCACAGCTTTCTGGTGGGCAGCAGCAACGCGTGGCTGTCGCCCGGGCATTGCTGGCCCAAGCGCCCTATATCTTCGCTGACGAGCCCACGGGCGCGCTTGACGACGCCACCGCTTCCACCGTCCTTTCCCACCTTCGCGCCGTTGCCCGCGATGGAGCCAGCGTGATCATGGTGACTCACTCGCACCTTGCCGCCGAGGCGGCCGACCGGGTCATTTCCTTGGAGGAGGTGGCCCATGCTGGTGTGGCTTAAGGACTTACAGTCCAATTGGCTATCGTGGCTGGCCGTAGCGCTGACCCTGGTGGTGTCTTCCACCTCGTGCACCCTAGCGCTAGCCATGCTGGTCGCTTCCCCCGGAGCCGAAGAAAACCCCGCCGGCCAACTGGGCGGCACGGTGCTGGGTATGTCACTGTGCGTGGTGGTGCTAGTGACGCTCTCGCAGATGCGCCTTATTATCGCCGAGCGCGAACCGGTCTACCGTTCCTGGCGCATGGTGGGCATGCCTGGGTGGGTGATCCTGTTTTTCATTCTGGGCCAAGTCGCGGTGGTCAGCGCGGGCGCCGGGCTGCTCGGCGTGCTGCCGGCCCTCCCTCTGCTTGCCCCGTGCGTGCGCGCCCTGCGCAGCGACGGCATCCCCTTGCCAGACATTGCTATTACTGGCCAGGTCGTAGTCATTGCAGTAGTTGTTTGTATGTCCGCGGCCCTGGTTGGCGCGCTTCCTCCACTGCGCCGCGTGTTCCGGCCGCGGGCCGCCACGCACCCAGCATGGCTCATGGTGAAATTCCTGCTCGCGTCCGTTGCTGTCGGCAGTACGGTCTATGGATGCCTACACATCGATGATCCCGGCGACCTCCTCTCGGCCGAGATGGGTTTGGTCATCCTTGTCGCACTCTTTTTGCCCTGGCTTATGCCCGTCCTGGATCAATGGACCCGCGCGGCCGGCATCGCTGGGGCTAATGTGCGCGTGCGCCGAAGCTTTTCCACCCCGCACATCGTGCCGTGGGTGCTCGTCGGCGGCTTTATCGTCGCCGTCGGCTCGGGCCTGCGCTTTGGGAACGACGCAGGCGCCGGAGGCACCCTGTCCTCGTGGCAGGCCTTCCTCGCCCTTTTGGGTCCAGTCTTCGCACCTAGCATCGTGGGCGCCGTGCTTACCTCGCTGCTTATGCACGGGCGCATCGCGGCCGATATTCGTGGCCTCACCTTGGCGGGCGCCGCCCCCTCGGCCTGGGCGCGCGTGCAAGTGGGGGAGGCGGCGTGCCTCACCCTGACTGCGGCCGGCGTGGTCTGGGCGCTGTGTTTGGCGACGCTCCTGCCCCTCCAGCACCTGCTCACCCCACAGGCTTCCTTCGGTCGAACGCTGGTAGAGGAGTTGTGGTGGCCGTCCTTCGCCGTAATATTCGGCGCAATGTTTATTGCCCTGGGCGTCGTCAAGCTGGCGTTGGCCGGCTTTGTACACACCCGAGCCGCGTCGTTCGCGGAGGGCGAACGGGTTAGCGGCCCACAACGTTGAGGGCTAGCAGTCGCGAGGGTAGAGTGCTAGGCAGGTTGTTTTGACCCACAGTTGTTCACCCGCGACGACGGCTGTGCTGGACACCCACAACCGGCACGCGCGCGTCCATGTGGACGCGCACTAGGAACACTTTGGAGGAAATCATCATGGCAAACATTAAGCCGCTGGAGGACAAGGTCCTCGTCCAGATCGTTGAAGCTGAGACCACCACTGCATCCGGCCTGGTTATCCCGGACTCCGCGAAGGAGAAGCCGCAGGAGGCCACCGTCGTCGCTGTCGGCCCGGGCCGCACCAACGACAAGGGCGAGGTCGTCCCGGTTGGCGTCAACGAGGGCGACACCGTCATCTTCTCCAAGTACGGCGGCACCGAGCTGAAGTACGACGGCCAGGAGTACCTCCTGCTGTCCGCCCGTGACCTGCTCGCTGTCATCGAGAAGTAAAAGTAGGCGATTAACCCTATGCCAAAGCTGATTGCATTTGACCAGGAGGCCCGCGAGGGCATCCAGCGCGGCGTAGACACGCTGGCCGACGCCGTCAAGGTCACCCTCGG